>JADFYA010000296.1:0-4223 GCA_015233285.1 Deltaproteobacteria bacterium
TAACTGTTGGGCTTCCCTTAAGCGTTTCTCATTTCTCCGGAGCAGCATTTCCGCCTGCATGCTGTTCGTAATGTCTTTCACCAGGGTCACAAAGTACCTGACCGCCCCGTCAAAGGATCGGACACAGCGAGTCGTTACGTCGGCATGAATAACCAAACCATCCTTTCTAATAAATCGTTTGGTTAAGGAAAGGCCGTCAGTTTTTCCTGCGAGAACCTGTTCAAATTGGTCGGTATTGGCCTGGAGATCATCGGGGTGGGTCAAATCTGCCCACGTTCTCTGAACGAGTTCATTCTTATGATAACCGAATATGTTACAAAGTTCATCATTAACTTCGACAAATATTTTTTCAGGAGTAGTAACGGCCATTCCAATTAAGGGCAGGTCGAAGAAACTACGGAAACGGGCTTCACTCTCCCGTAACGCCTCTTCAGACCTTTTTCGTTCAGTTATCATCCAAACGGATTCCATGAGAAGGGTGAGTTGACGGACATCACCTTGGTTGTAGTTCGTGTCTTTATTGGCGACACCAACCACGGCAACAATTTTTTCATCGACGCTTATTGGGAGAGTCAAGAATCGCTGCAGGCTTACATGCCCCTCGGGATACCCTTTTTTAAAGGGATTGGGCGCCTGAAACTCATTGACGATAATTGGTTTTCGTTGTCTGACTGCTTCCCCCCAGATCCCTGTTTTATCTAATTGATATATGGTTTGAGGATTGGTGATGGAACATTCTTTCATGACCTCCTTAGACCAACAATTTAGTGTAAATTCCTTTCGCTCCTCGTCATAGTAATAAATATACCCGATCTTGCTTTCTGTTAATGAAATAGCTTCATCTAACGCAAAATCCAATAAATCCGGAACAGAACTTGCCTTATATTGGGAAATTTTCAATAAGCTTTCCAGCCGGGATTCGTTAAGCCTTATTTCTTTTTCCGCCCGTTTATGCTCAGTGATGTCGAGAAAGACGACTATACCGGCTTTGATCCTGCCGGTGTCGTCCAAAATTGGCGCCCCGTTTGCCCAGACTATCCGATCTTGGCCGTCCGCCCGCCGGATGATGAATTCTCTGGTCCATGTTTCCCCATACCTGATGGCCCTGGCCAGGGGGACTTCATCGTCCTTGAGTCGGCTGCCGTTAAAGTCAAATAGCTGCCAGGTCTTAGGATACTTACTAAAGTCTATGTCAACGGCGGTCTCGGCCTCAGATTCGCCCAGGATAAGCAGACCGGCTCTATTGACATATCGTAGTTTTCCATCCGGGGCGTCGGCGATGGCTATTCCGGCCTGGCTCTGATCCAGGGCGGCCTGGAGGACGGCTTTTGTATCTTTGAGCGCCTCCTCGGCTTGTTTGCGTTCCGTTATGTCAGTGACGAAGGCATAATAATACTGCGGCTGCCCCATCGCATCTTGGCAGAGGTGAACAAACATCTCCACCGGCACGCGCGTGCCGTTTTGGCGAAAATATTCTTTCTCATACCGGACCGGTTGCCCTGTGCGACGCAATTCTTCAAGCATTAGCTTCTCATGCTCTTGCCATTCCGGTGGGGTGAGGTCCTTGGCCCAGTTAAGCATCATAAATTCTTCCATGCTGTACCCGAGCAATTGGGGGAAGGCTGAATTACAGATCCCCAAACGTTCCTCAGGGTAGCCCAAACCGAACGGCTGAGAGGAGTGTTCGAGTAAATCTGAAAGCAACGCCGCGTGACGTTGGCTCGCCTCACGTTGCGCAATGGTCTCGTTTAGTATGGAGACCAGCTCGTAGTGATTTTTAATAATCCACCACACCGCCAAGGTGCAGGCGATCAGATTCAAAAAGTGCCACATCCACCACAAGGAACACCAAGGGACTGAAAATGGGAATGCAAGTTCTGATAGACCGAATAACAAGGCCAAAGGTACGAAAACAAGCTTGTCGTCCTCACTTACACCACAAGAGTCATGGAGAAGACGCCAGGCCGAGGCAAGAAAAAAAAGGCCGGCCAAAAGACTTAACGCAACTGCTGTGACGGTAAAATTATTATTTTTAATCATGATTGGGAAATAATCCCGGTACCGGACAATACAAATTCCTAACAATACGGATCCTCCGACTGTAATCAGAGGGATTTTCTTTCGGAACAATGATTCATACTTCTTCAATTTTGTAGACAGAAATACCAATAAAAACCAGACCGAACAGATCAGGCTGGCCATAATCTTAGTTAAGACAAAACCTCTGCCTAAGGTCATTGGTCCATGGAGAAGGTTAAGAACTCCCATGCCGATGAATCCATTAGCCAGGAGATATAGTCTGATAGACTGGTCCTTATCTTTTTCTTGGAGTAGGAACAGGGCGATGATAATCGAGGCCAGGCCGTCCACCGCTTCAATCGTGGAATGCAACTCGACATTTACCCAAGTGACATGTCCAAACAAGTAGTATGATATTGATCCGACTAGAATGGGGATCGAGATGATGAGCCAGGGTATCGAATCTTGAACTCTGTTTGTCTTCATCAAAGCCTCTTCAATGAGAGAAATTGAGTAAGAACGTTAGCACAACCAGCGGCGGGGGGCAAGAATTATTACCCTATGGCAATCATAGGAGATACCAGGAGCGGCCTATCTTCCAGCCTTAGAATGGGTTCAGCCGATTGCCTGCTGCGGCGAGTGTTAGAGGAGCGGCCGGGAGGATGGGGGCTAAGGGCTGCAATCTTTATTCACCCATTGGTGAACGAAAAAAGGTTGAGATTGGGGAGTTTAGTCCCCGACCTCAACCTTGGAATCAACACCGACAAGTTGAGAACTAGGCAATGCCCAGTTTGAACTTAAGGGACTTGAGAGTATTCTTCATCAGCATGGTGATGGTCATGGGGCCGACGCCACCCGGAACCGGGGTGATGTATCCGGCGATTTCTTTGGCTTTATCGAAGTCCACATCGCCCTTCAGGATGGCCACTTTTTTACCTGTTTTCTCGCTGACCTTTTCGCCCACCCGGTTGACACCCACATCGATAACGCAAGCGCCCGGTTTGATCCATTCGGGCTTGACCAGGTCGGGCACACCGGCGGCGACGATCAGGATGTCGGCCCGTTTGCAATGATCAGCCATGTTCTTGGTTCTGGTATGGACGATGGTCACGGTGGAGTTGGCCCCTGGGCCTTTCTGGACCATCATGTTGGCGATGGGTTTGCCTACGATATTGGACCGGCCGACCACGACCACCTCAGCGCCGGAGGTCTCGACGCCGGCCCGGACGATCATTTCTTGAATACCGGCCGGGGTGCAAGGCGGAAATTTAACTTCGCTGCCGCCGATCATCAACCGGCCGACGTTAACCGGATGGAAGCCATCCACGTCCTTGTCTGGATCGATGGCGTTCAGCACTTTCTTTTCATCAATATGTTTGGGCAGAGGCAACTGGACCAAAATACCATGAATGCTATCGTCCTTGTTATATTTGTCGATCAGGGCCAAGAGGTCCGCTTCAGGAATGTCTACGGATTGGTTGTCCTGGACTTCATGGAATCCCACCCGATGCGCCGTCTGGATTTTGAGCGTGACGTAAGAAATAGAGGCTGGGCTTTGACCGACTAAAATGGTCACCAACCCTGGAACAACTCCGTGTTTTTCTTTGATCTGTGCTACTTCAGCGGTAATTTCGTCGAGAATCTGCTCGCGAATCTCCGTCCCTAAGATCAATTTGGCACTCATGAAGAATCTCCTTTCCCGATTTATGAAAGCTCGTTTCCGAAGCGCGGCTGCCGCCGCAACTATGTTACAATATTACAAAAACCTTAACCTCAGAGGACGCAAAGATGGTCCCACGGCACGCGGATTGTTTTTACATTAAAAATTAAGTGATAAGCCACCAGGGCATTGATAGTTTCCGCGTTCTTTCTTTTTCTTTGCGTCCTCTGTGGATTGCTGTTTGTCGCGGCGATGAGGCAACTGTCTGTGAGATCGATCTGCCGCTTTAGTCTGGGATGTAAAAATCATAGGTCGGGCATTTTGTCAACATATTTTCTTAGTCTGCCGGCGGTTTTTGTGAAATTATCTTCATGATGCCTTTCCTTTGAAATCACGGATAAAAATACTTTCAGACCAGGATAAAATCATAGTCCGACCATAGTCTTCAGGGGTATTTAAAGACCAAAACCTGAAAAAATCTCTTGACATCGCCGGGCCGGTTTCTGTAAATGATAAGTATATAGCAGGCCGCAACCATTCTTGC
>JADFYA010000296.1:4322-4833 GCA_015233285.1 Deltaproteobacteria bacterium
ACCTGGACATAAACGGATTTTGGGCGAGGACAACGGAAATGGTCCAAAGAAAGGCATGATACCGGCGGACTAAATTTCGTGGTGCGGACCGGTCTCGTTTGTCTTGGAATCCCTCGCCCTCTTTTGAGGCGCTTGCCCTTCGGGTTTGACCGTCACCGCGGTCTGGCCCAACTCCAACCGACCGGTTTCTCTCCACCTCAATTTATTTCCTGCTTGTTACTCGTTGTTTATTACTTGTTGCTTGTTTTCCGTTGCAGGTTGCACGTTACCGGTTACACGTTGCACGTTGTCTTCAGCGATTAGCCGGCAACAGGTGCCCTAAAAACGGCAACTTCGGGCTAACGTAGTTACTCGTTAACTTGTTGGAGGTTATCCTAACACCGAGCAACCAGCACCGAGCAACCCAATGTCATTGACTTAAGGGTAGGGTCATCGGATCCTATTCTAATAAATGGTTAATTCCGATGAAGCCCTGAAAGGGCGCTCTAGGTTAGCCCAGGGCAACGCCCTG
>JADFYA010000297.1 GCA_015233285.1 Deltaproteobacteria bacterium
GAGGAAAGGACCCATGGAGATCGCTGTAACCCACAAAAACGCCGACTTTGATGCCATCGCTTCTCTTTTTGCCGCGGCGGTTCTCTATTCCGGGGTGGTTCCGGTGCTGCCCAAAAACGTCAATGTCAATGCTTCCGCGTTCCTGTCCATTCACAAGAATTTACTGACTGCTCGCAACGTTGACGAAGTTGATTTGGCTGCCGTGACCAAATTGATCGTGGTCGATGCCAACAACTGGGCTCGGATCGACGGCGCCGACCAACTCAAGGAGATCCCTGGGCTGGACATACATATGTGGGACCATCATCCTGATAGCCCGGATATTCGGGCCAACCGGGTAATTTATGAGCCGACGGGTGCCGCGACCACCTTGCTGGCTTTGAAGATGATGGACGTGGGGGTTAAGCTCTCACCTATTCACGCCACCCTGTTCATGGCTGGAATATATGAGGATACTGGAAACTTGACCTTCCCATCCACTACCTCCAAAGATGCCACGGCGGTAGGATATCTGCTGGAGCAGAAAGCGGACTTAAGCGTTATCAGGCGATTCCTCCGGCCCACGTATGGTCCCCGGCATAAAGACGTGTTATTCGAAATGCTCAAGAGTGCTAAACGATTAAGTCTCAACGGATTCCATATCAGCTTGAACCGGATAACTGTTGAGGGACATACTCCGGGCCTGTCTATGGTGGTGGATATGTTCCGGGATATAATGAACGTGGACGCTGCGTTCGGCATTTTCACCGAGAAGAAGAGAGACCGGACTATGGTTATCGGTCGCAGCGCGGTGGATGGACTTAACATCGGCTTCATCATGCGCAGCATGGGCGGCGGGGGGCATCCCCGAGCCGGTTCGGCCATGTTGAAGTTCGTCAACCCCGTGGCCTTGGAGGAATGGATTATCGAACTGGTTAATGGGACGCAACAATCTTCCGTGCAGTTAAGTGATCTCATGTCATTCCCCGTGTTCACCGTGGCGCCGGATACCCCCATCAGCCAAGTAGCGGCTTTGTTAATGGAAAAAGGTTGTACTGGCCTTCCCGTAGTAGAGAATGATAAAGTTTTGGGAGTTATTTCACGCCGCGACCTGACCAGGGTGAACAGGTTCTCCAAACCCACTACCCCGGTGAAAGCCTTTATGTCCTCCAAAGTAATTCAAATCAGCCCTCGCTCCGGAGTCAATGAAGCTGCCCGGTTGATGGTCAAACACGACATCGGACGACTGCCCATCATCGAAGATGAACACCTTATCGGCATCATCACCCGGTCCGACGTGATGCGTTACCTCTATGACTTGATCCCGGACTAACGGGTTGCGGGTTACGGGTTGCGTGTTTCGGGTTACAGGTTGCGGGTTACGCGTTGCTGATCAACAATCCATCTGTTTCCTGTAATGGTCGATTATCGCCTGTCGATTCCGAGGGACTGAACTCAGGTTAAGATAGTAACTCACAATCGGTAGCCTGCACCGAACAACACGCAACACGCAACACGCAACACGAGAGCGGAACAACATGATTTATGGTATTGGCGTTGATTTGGTTAAAATCTCTAGAATTGATCAGTCCCTGGCCCGGTGGGGGGATAGATTTTTGCATAAGGTCTATACGCCCGCCGAAGCCGAGATTTGTCTGGAACGCCCAAGACCGGCCTCATGTCTGGCGCTGCGGTTTGCAGCCAAGGAAGCCTTTTCCAAGGCGGTGGGGCTGGGGATGCGTAACGGCGTCTACTGGACGGATATTGAAGTGGTCCACAACTCCCTGGGACGTCCTTCCTTGGTCTTGTACCGGAAGGCCAGAGAGATCATCGAACAAAATGGCATAACCAATGTATTCGTAACCCTGACCGATGAGGCGGATATGGGAGTGGCTGTAGTTATCCTGGAGGTGTAAGATGTTGTTGGCAAGTGCCGCGCAGATGCAGCAATTGGATAAGATCACCATCGAAGAAGTGGGTATCCCGGGAGTGGTCTTGATGGAGAACGCCGGGAAAGGATGCACCGATCTGATTCTAAAATATTTTCCCGCCCAGGTGTCTTCTGGAACGGCCATTGTGGCCGGGAAGGGGAACAACGGTGGTGACGGCTTTGTCATTGCCCGGTGGCTGCATCATCAGGGTTTTCGCGTCTGCATCTATCTTTTGGCTGACCCCGCGAGCCTTAAGGGAGACGCGGCCATCAATTTCGAGATTGTCCGGCGGCTCAATCTGCCCCTGATCATTATCACCGATGAGACGGAACTGGATCAGCAAGCGGCTTCCATAAAAGGGGCCGGACTGATCGTGGACGCCATTCTGGGCACTGGTTTGACCTCGGAAGTCGGGGGGCTGTTCGGCCGGGCGATTGATCTGATCAATGCCGGTCATGAGGCGGGTAAGACCGTGGTGGCGGTGGATATCCCCTCCGGTTTAAATGCCGATAATGGCCGGATCATGGGACGCTGCGTCAATGCCGATTTGACCGTGACCTTTGGCCTGGCCAAGTTGGGTCAGATTGTCTTTCCGGGATTCAGCCATGTCGGCCGCCTGGAAGTAGTAGATATCTCCATTCCCTCCGCGGTGGTGGCTGCTCAGAAGCTGGATTGTCGTCTCATTACCACAAAAATCGCCACCGGAATCATCAAACGAAAGGCTCTGGACAGCCATAAGGGCCGGTATGGCCATCTTCTGGTCCTGGCTGGGTCACCGGGTAAAACCGGGGCCGCCGCGATGACCGCCCAGTCGGCTCTTCGGGCCGGGGCCGGATTGGTTACCCTGGGCATTCCAGCCGGCCTGAATCCGGTCATGGAAGCCAAGCTGACCGAGGTCATGACCGAATCTTTGCCCCAGACAGATCAATTGACCTTTGCCCCGGATGCGCTTCAGCCCATTCTCACTCTCCTGGGTAACAAGGGGGCCCTGGCCGTGGGACCGGGTATCTCCACCCATCCCGATACAGCCGGTTTGATTTTGGAGTTGTTACCGGAGGTGACCGTCCCGATGGTCATCGATGCCGATGGCCTGAACATTCTGAATGGTCACTTAGACGTCCTCAAGAGCCTTAAGGCCAAGGCGGTGCTGACGCCTCACCCGGGGGAAATGGCCCGGATGTTGGGCCTGACGGTGCATGATGTCCAGTATAACCGGACTGAGCTGGCCCGGCGCTTTGCCTCGGAATACGGCGTGGTCCTGGTCTTAAAAGGGGCCCGCACGGTGGTGGCGGATCCGGACAGTGGAATATACATTAACTCTACAGGTGGGCCGGCCTTGTCGGCCGGGGGGACGGGGGATGTCCTGACGGGTATCTTAGGTGGACTCCTGGCCCAGGGATATGCGCCGATTAAGGCCGCGGTGGCGGCTACCTGGGTTCGTGGCCGGGCGGCGGACATGTTGGCCAAGGACCGAGGCGATACCGGGCTGTTGGCCACCGAAATCTCCGACCAGGTGCCGTTGGTGTTCAAGGGCCTGGGCGAAAAGACGGCCTGATCCGGCGGGGTGATTTTGTCTGTGGATAAACAAGAATTGATTTTGGAATTATTTGATCCCGAGGCTACCTTAAACCTGGGCCGCCGTTTAGGCGAGATGTTGACGGCCGGGGATGTGGTCGCTTTGATCGGCGATTTGGGGAGCGGCAAGACTTTACTGACCGGCGGTCTGGCCCGGGGCTTGGGGGTGCCGGAAGACTATTACGTCACCAGTCCGACCTTTACCATCATCAATGAGTATCCGGGGCGGCTGACCTTGTATCATGTTGACCTCTACCGCCAGGAGCACGGTCTGGGCGACATGGATGCCGAGGTGGAGGAGGTGGTGTACGGTAAGGGGGTCGCGGTCATCGAATGGGCCGAACGCTGGCTGGAGCATTTGCCCGAGCACTGCATCGAAATCCATTTGAGCCAGACCGGCCCCTTAAGCCGGAGATGCCGGATTGTTGGTGTGGCGTCCCGATTGGCTGATCTGGGAATGGAAGGTTAGATACTCCCGGCCGCATCGAGTTCGTCAAAGACATCTTTAGTCGCCAAGAGAGCATTCAATGCCGCCGGAAAACCGGCATAAACGGCAACCTGGATCATGATCTCGACAATTTCCCGCCGGGTACAGCCCACTTTGAGGGCGGCTCGGACGTGTGATTGCAGTTGGGGTTTGGCCGTACCCAGGGCGGTTAAGGCGGCGACGGTCGTGATTTCCCTAGACTTTAGATCTAATCCCGGTCTGCTGTAGATATCTCCAAAGGGAAACTCGATGATCATGTCGGCAAAATCCGGAGCGATATCCTTGAGCGCTTCTATGACTCTTTCACCCATCGTTCCGTCGATTTCAGCCAGTTTGGCCCAGCCTCTTTGATATCTTTCCGATTTCATAATTATCCTTTTTTTGTGTTCAATCACGCCGCGTGGTCGTACTGTTGGGCTAAATTGGTCACTCTAACCACGTGGCATAGAAGGCCGCAACCCAAACGAATCAGGCCGGCCTCATGATTTGTCTAAGAACAGCCAGACGCTGCCGCCCCGGTATCCGGTCAACGTCTCGGCCTCCCGTTGCAACACTTTTTGATTTCTTGTCTGGCGGTATTCCTTGACCAACCTGACCACTTCATGGTCCTCCAGCTCTGGAGGAATGTCCAGTTCACTCCCATACTGGTGTTCCAGGACAACATCCTTCAATTGATACCATTGAGACCGGGTGAGCTGCAGCCGGGCTAAAACCGCCTCAAAATCATATGAGCCTGACTTGTTTTGCCCAGCAGCAGGCTTGCTGTGTTGTTTTTCGGTGGGCACGGGTCGCTCCTTCTTGGCCATGGGGCTGGACTGAGGCCGAACAGCTTGGGGCACCGCTGACCGGTCAGATA
>JADFYA010000298.1:0-4301 GCA_015233285.1 Deltaproteobacteria bacterium
GCCAGACCGATATAGTTGGCTAATCCTTTGATGCTGTGGAAACCCCGGAATAATTCGTCAACAATCGCCGTATTGGTGGGTTCGCGCTCCAATCGAATGAGGTTAGGCTCGATTTCGCCCAAGTGCTCTTCAGCTTCAACAACAAAATCGTCTAGATATTCCTGACTGAGCATGGTTCCTCTTTTTTCCCGCCCCAATTGGTGTTTAGGTGGACCGAAATTGAGATGATACTTGAACTGGGTACGATGAGCCTCAAGGTTGCGAATGATTTCTTCAGGTATACTTTGAACGGTGACAAATGATCCCCGGCGTTCATCCCAATGCTATTGAATTAAGGGTGCGACGTTAAGATTTCTCGCTTCGCTCGAAATGACAGGGAAGTGGATCACCTGGAATGACGACGTAAATTTGTCATTCCGAACGAATGTGAGGAATCTTATCACATCCGAAGATGGTTAAGCCGCAGCTTAATTCAACAGCATTGGGGCTTTAATTCCTCATCCCTTAAGAAGAGGCCCAAAGATCTTTTTGATCACTACCCGGCCGGGCCTGGTTGCTACCTGTTGGGGGTTATCACCCGGCGAGCCCGGCTCAGCCCATGATCTGCCGCGCAGCCGTCACTTTGGCTTCCACCAGCGATTGGAGGCGGTTGAGTTCGGCCTCGGTGTCGGCCTCGAAGCGCATGACGATGACCGGTTGGGTGTTGGAAGCCCGGAGTAGACCCCAGCCGTGATCGAAGATGGCCCGGACGCCGTCTATGTCGATTATCCGGTAATCCTTCCGCAGATCCTCCTTGACCGCCTCGACCAGGGCGAATTTGAGATGGTCGGGGCAATCGACCCTGATTTCCGGGGTGGTAAAGCCCTCCGGTACGTCGGCCAAATATTCCGACAGGGGTTTGTTATCCCGGGACATGATCTCAATCAGCCGGAGCGAAGCATATAGGGCGTCGTCGAATCCCAGGAAACGGTCGGCAAAAAACATGTGACCGCTCATCTCCCCGCCTAACGCGGCGTCTTCCTCGACCATTTTCTGCTTCATCAGGGAGTGACCCGTCTTCCACATCACGGCCCGGCCGCCATGCCGTTCAATGTCCCGGAAAAGCTTGTCGGAACACTTCACCTCGCCCAATATGGCCGCCCCAGGCCGCCGAGCCAGAATCTCCCGGGCAAAGATGACCAACAACCGGTCACCATAAATGACCCGGCCCCGTTCATCAACGACCCCCACCCGATCTCCATCGCCGTCAAATCCGATCCCCACTTCCAGGTTTAGCGACTTAACCAGGTCGGACAGGTCCACCAAATTCTTCATCACGGTGGGGTCCGGCGGATGGTTG
The DNA here is from genome assembly GCA_015233285.1 of Deltaproteobacteria bacterium. Next base: position 1,340 of record JADFYA010000298.1, read on the forward strand.
GGGAACCGGCCGTCCACATCGCAATAGATGCCGGTGGCCTTGATGCCCAGGGCCTGATACGCGGCCAGGGCCATGGGACCACCGGCGCCGTTCCCGGCATCCACTCCGATGGTTACCGGCCGCTGGATATGGATATTCTTAACCAGATAATCCAGATAGGGCGTGGCCACATCGGCCTGGGTGACGGCCCCTTTTCCCTCTATGAAATCACCTTTTTCTGCAATCATCCGTATTTCTTGAATCTCCGCCCCGGAAATAGTTTGCGGCCCGGTGCAGATTTTAAAGCCATTGTACTGAGGCGGATTATGGCTGGCCGTAATCATCACCCCACCTTGTTTTTTAAAGGCATGAATGGAAAAATAGAGCATGGGAGTAGTGACCAGGCCGATATCGGTCACCATGATCCCGGAGCCGGTCAGACCCTGGGTCAACAGGTCCACATAGCGATCTGAACTGAGCCGGCAATCGTGTCCTAAAGTAATATCATTCACTCTCCGGGATTGATAATAGGCGCCCAGGGCCCGGCCGAGTCTGATTACCCCGGCGTCATCCAATTCCTTATCGACAACGGCTCTAATATCGTATTCTCTAAAAATTACCGGATCAATCATGCCTTCCTCCAAGCGTTATTAAAAAAGTTGCTGGTTGCTTGTCGCTGGTTGCTTGTTTCGGGTTCATGTCAATGACTTTAGGGCAGGGCAATCGGATCTGATTTTAATAAATGGCAATTCCGCTTAAGCCCCAGCGGGGCGCACTAGGTTAGCCCAGCGGCAACGCCCAATGTTGTTGAATGAAGGGTGCGACGTTAAGATTTCTCGCTTCGCTCGAAATGACAGGGAAGTGGACCATCTGGAATGACGACGTAAATTTGTCATTCCGAACGAATGTGAGGAATCTTATCACATCCGAAGATGGTTAAGCCGCAGCTTAATTCAACCGCATTGGGACAACGCCCTGAGAAATCCGGTGGCCTGAAATGTTATAATCCAGCCCGGAGCCGGTTTGCCGCGGCATCCGGCTTTGGGATCGTCACCGTTGGGAACAGAGACAGATCCGTATGGGGAATAAACTTAGCCGCGGCAAACATGGTCATGAATTCGGCATTGACGTTCAACTCTACATAGGTGATCTTATCGCAGATTTTAGGTATGCGGGCTCGTTTTTCGGCCGAGAGCAGGGCCAACGCTGCGCCGGTTAAGGAACTGTTCATCAGCGGCTGGTACTTGTCCCGGGGCAGGTCCGGGATCATGCCGATGGTGATGGCCATTTCCGGGTCGATATAATTTCCGAATGTTCCGGCCACATAGAATTTAGCCATGTCGTGAATGTCCAAACCCACGGTGGACGTGATGGTCCGGAGGATGGTGTACATGGCCGCTTTTGAGGCCAGTAAGATGGTGATATCCACTTCTGATACGATAACATCCCGGCCATGCCCCGACTCCGCGGCCGGCACAACCTGATAGCCCCAGATGCCTTCGTCCTCCACCAGGCGCGGACAACCACTCTCCAGGATGAACTTGCCCTTGGAGTTGATGATGCCGCAGGTAAACAACTCGGCCAACAAATCGATCAAACCCGACCCGCAAATGCCGATGGGCTTGATGTCGCCTATAACCGAATAGGACGGCTTCAAAGTCCGGCGGTCGATGCGAATGCGCTCAATGGTTCCCGGCCCGGCCATCATCCCCATTTTGGCCACGCCCCCCTCTAATGCCGGCCCGGCCGCCCCGGCGCAGGCCACCAGCCAGTCTTTGTTGCCCAGAACCACCTCGGCATTGGTCCCCACGTCAACCAGAATGGAGACGTCATCGCCCTCGTCCAATCCCGAGGCCAGGATCCCGGCGATGAGGTCACCGCCGAAATAACTACCCACATTGGGCATGATCAGGCACGGGGCGGCGGGATGGATGCCGATGCCCAGCTCCCCGGCTGAGGTCAGATCCGGCCGGTTGACCACCGGAATGTAAGGCTCCCGGCAGATATGGAAGGTATCCAGCCCCAGAAAGAAATGGGTCATGGTGGTGTTTCCGGCCACGCACAGGGAATAGATATTATCTGCTTTTATCCCGGCGGCCTGGACCAGACCATGAATGACCTGATTGAACCCATCGATCACGGCCCGGCGGAGTTGCAGATGCCCTTCGTTCTTGGCTGAGCAGTGTATCCTGGTCAGGATATCCGAACCATACGTGACCTGGGGGTTAACCGCTGAAACCTGGCTGATGACCCGGCCGACGGTCATATCCAGCAGGGCAAAGACAATCGTGGTCGTCCCCAGATCTATGGCCAGGCCGTAATTGGCCTCGGTAACGTCACCGGCCTCCAGATCGATAATCTGGTAGCCGCCTTCTTCAGATCGGGCCAGGGTAATCGTCGCGTCGAAATCGGCGTCTCGAAGCCCTTGCGACAGCCTCCCCAGCCGCGACAATGGGGACCAGACGTGGTTAATGTCGTAAGCGACGCGCAGGGCCCGCTTAATCCGGTCCACGTCGGCGACATTATCCCCTAAGGCGGGCTTGGGTGGGGTGATATGGTATTTCTCAGCCAGGGGCGACAAGGCCGCCTTGGTAACCAGCAGATTCTCTTGATCTATCGAATGTTCCTTCATCATCACCTCATACCGTTTGTTAACACGGATAGGTTGCCCATAAGCGGTCAGCTCGTTTTCTCAAGTCTCTGGGCCACACAGTATATTCCCTCGCCTTTGAAGGCCGGCCTGAAACATAGGTTATCCGAGTTGCATTCGGCTTTGCGGCGGTCTCCTTCTTTCCAACGCTTGATCAAGTCCGGTTCCCTGATGAACGGCCGGCTCATGGAGATATAATCGGCCACCCCATCCGACACGAGCCGCTCGGCCACCTGGAATGACCGTATCCCCCCGACCAAAATCAGCGGGACATTGATTCTTTGTTTGAAAGCGCGGGCATCTGTTCCAAAATAGGCTTCTTTCTCCTCGGAA
>JADFYA010000298.1:4395-4823 GCA_015233285.1 Deltaproteobacteria bacterium
CCTGGCCACCAGGAGAGACTCTTCCAGGGTCATTCCATTCTCTATAAAGTCCCGGCAGTTCATCTTGATCAAGACCGGGTAATTCGTGCCCACAGCACGTCTGATGGCGGAATAAATTTCAAGGATAATCCGGGCCCGGTTACGAATGTCTCCACCATAGTCGTCTTTCCGCCTGTTGAATGCGGGAGAAAGAAACTGGCTGAGGAGGTACCCGTGGGCGGCGTGAATCTGCACCCCATCAAAGCCGGCCGACTTAGCTCTGCGGGCTGCATCAGCAAAGGCCGTGATCAGTTCTCTAATATCTTCGGTGGTTATTTCTTGGCGAGGTGATCCGGCCAGGCCGTCGAAATTTGAAACAACCAGGGGAGGCTGCCCGATAAGCTGTTCAGCCGCAAAGTTGCCGGCGTGGGCCAGTTGCAGGACAATCT
>JADFYA010000299.1 GCA_015233285.1 Deltaproteobacteria bacterium
ATCCGGTCAACCCCTTGAGATTGGCGCAATCTCTGATCTGGCATTTCTGACAAAAAAGGAAAGGTTTTTCGGATAAACACCCCTGGCAATGAATATCGTCTACCGTTAGATGCTCGCTCCCGGAAAAGCTCTACGAAACCATTTTGGAGTCCGTCAGGGCGGAAAAAAATGCTTCTTTATCTGATAATGATGCTGAATCCAAGGAGTACGTTGATAAATCGAGGCAGCTTTCGGTTGAAGTCAACAAAATAAAGAACGATATCACTCAGCAGATTAATAGCAACGCTGACGTACCCGAACGCGAGGTCGAGCAAAAGCTTCTGCAGGAATTCAACCAGGCCTGGGATGCCTTTCAGGCCCTGGATAAGACTATTTTGGATTTGGCCGTCATGAACACTAATGTCAAGGCTAAAGCCATTGTAAATAAGCTTGTTGAAATCAGGCTTCCCTTTGACCAGGCGCTGACGGATTTCGCCAACCTTAATTTCGAGGAAATAAAAGCGGCCTCAGATGATAAGGAAAAGATTCTAAAGACGGCTGAATTGATCAAACTGGCCGAGGAGTCCATTACCTGGATGGCCAGATGGCATTTTAACCTGCCTCTCCACAATGACGCTGAAAAAGACTCCGATATGGACGCCATTGAGGCCCAAATTAAAGGCATTCAAAAGAATATCGACCAGGCCTTGGCCACGCTGAAGGCTTCGGGCAAGGGACAACAATACCTTGATACGGCCTCGGCCAGGTATGAGGAGTTCCAAAAGGGCTACCAGCAATTTATTCCCTTATCCCGGACCAACAGCAATGTTAAAGGTGTCTCACTGTCCCTACATGAGAAAGCAAAACTGATGCAGGCTTGTGATGCCGCTTTGGGCAAGCTGCGGGATAAGATGAAATCCGAAATGGATGGAGACCGAAATCTCTGCCAAAGCATAGTGCATAAATCCATCTGGACATTGGCTCTGGTCGGGGGATTCGGCATTCTGTTCGGCCTGACCCTGGCCATTATAATCGTCAGGAAAACGACCCGGACAATCAATCAAATTGTCGTGGGGCTGTCCAATGCCTCCGATCAGGTCGCGGCGGCTTCCAACCAGGTCGCGGCGGCCAGCCAGTCATTGGCGGAGGGGTCTTCGGAACAGGCCGCAGCCGTGGAAGAAACATCTTCCTCCATGGAGGAAATGGCCTCGATGACTAAACAAAACGCTGATAACGCCAACCAGGCCGATGCGCTGGCCAAGGAGGCGAAAAAAGTAACGATTGCCGCCGGTGATTCCATGACCCGGTTGACCGACTCCATGAATGAAATCTCCAAAGCCAGTGACGAGACATCAAAGATCATCAAGACAATCGATGAGATTGCTTTCCAGACCAATCTGCTGGCCCTTAACGCCGCGGTGGAGGCGGCCAGGGCCGGTGAGGCCGGAGCCGGATTTGCCGTGGTGGCCGATGAGGTCAGGAATCTGGCCTTGCGGGCGGCTGAGGCGGCTAAGAGTACCTCTAATCTGATTGATGACACGGGCAAGAAAGTCAAAGACGGGACCGCCTTGGTGTCCGTGACCAGTCATGCCTTTGCCCAGGTGGCTGACAGCGCGTCTAAAGTAGCCGAGTTGGTGGGGGAAATCGCCGCGGCCTCCAAGGAACAGGCCCAAGGAATCGAACAATCGAATCGAGCCATATCGGAGGTGGAAAAAGTCACCCAGCAAAACGCCTCCACTGCCGAGGAATCCGCTTCGGCTTCGGAAGAGCTGAATGCCCAGGCCGTTCAATTGAAGAATTACGTCATGGAATTGATGGCCCTGGTGGGCGGAAAGGTCCATTCACGGGAAGTAAAGAAGAGCCGAGAGGAATCAGCCGTTCCGGTCCGGCTCCTCAGGCCCGCCCATCCAGTTGAAAAGGCAAAAGAAGTGAGATTGATTGAAGGAAGACCGGGCAGAGAAGTCCGCCCCGAACGCGTAATTCCCATGAATGACGGTGATTTTAAGGATTTCTAGCCGACACCCCAGGCTGGGGTTCATCCGGCCTGGGAAAAGCTATCGCCCGCAAAAAGAGAGTTTGGCGGATTTAATCCAGGTCCACTTCTGTCTGGCAATTAATGCACCGTCTGACCCCGCGGAACAACTGTTGAGCGCATTGGGGGCAATGGTAGCGGGCTTCTTCAGCCCTGATCCAGTTTTCGGTGCCCGCTTCACGCCTATGGGGGATGGCCCGAAGCATGACTTTTTTTCCCACGGCCACGGGAAAATTCTGGATAATCCGGCAAGGAAAGTCATCACACTCATGGCACCCGGTCAACCCCTTGAGATTGGCGCAATCTCTGATCTGGCATTTCTGACAAAAAAGGAAAGGTTTTTCGGATAAACACCCCTGGCAATGAATATCGTCTACCGTTAGATGCTCGCTCCCGGAAAACCTCCCTTTGAACGTCTCCACCAGCCGTTTCTTTAGCCCCGGATTGTCTTCCCGATGGGCCAGAATAACGGCGCAGACACCGCAATAAAGGCCGCAGGGCGACAACAACTTATGATCTATCTCCATTCCGTCCCTCAACTTATTGCTTGAGCAGTTATTGGCGGGATGAACCAAGGAATCCGGCATAACGGCTTGGTCGGGCTTCAGCAGGTGAATAAAAAACTCCCGGTTCCCCTTGGCCCCGAAGATGGGCGAGGCCGTACTGCCCTGGCATTGGAAGCCTAAATCCGTGGCGAAGTCGGCCAGTTCCGACACCACCCGCTGGTGTTTGGCCGGGTCCTTGACCAGTCCGCCTTTGCCCACTTCGGACCGCCGCCCCGATAGTCGAAGTGATTGAATTTCTTAAAGTAGGTAAACTCAGCGTGGCCCGGTCGAAAAAGTCGGGACAGCACCTCATACGGGTCACTTTTGACATCCTGGTTGTGAATGATCAGGGTAATGGGTGCGCCCGTGGTCAGGTCTTTGAACACTCCTGAGGCGATCTCCACCCGGTCCTTTTCAGCCCGGGGTGTCTCCACCGCTGATTTGCCAGGCCGCCGCCGGGCCATGTCTTTGATAAAATCTTCCGGCCGCAAGGGCAACTGAGAAGGGCAGCCATCGATGACAACCCCGATCATTGGTCCGTGGGATTCCCCAAAAGTGGTCACTCTGAAAGCTTGTCCAATGGTATTACCTGGCATCCAGTTAATCTTTCCTTTCAACTATCATTCTTTGTTAATGTCTGAGGGACGACTCATCCCCAAAATCAGGTGGCAGACGGTCTATGATCCGGTCAACTACTTCTTGGAGCGCCAATGAACCGGTGTCGATGGCTATGTCTCCGGCATTATTGTAATGCGGCTCCCGCTCCAGCAAGACCGCGGCAATTTCAGCCACCGGGTCGGCGCCGGTGAGAGATGGCCGCACTTGCCCAGTGACGATGTCGGCGGCCATTCTGCCCCCAATCGTTGCCGGACCTGCCTGAAGCCAAACCACCCAACCGTTTTCTTTGAGCCGGGAAACATTCCGGCCGTCGAGCACGACGCCCCCGCCGGTGGCGATGACCAAATTATCTTTTCGGGCCAGTTCGCTGATCACCTGCCGCTCAAGGTCACGAAAGGCGGCCCAGCCGTTTTCGGCTACTATTTGAGGAATGGGCCAGCCGGATTTAAGCTGGATAAGGGTATCGGAATCCACGAAATCCCGGCCCAATTTCTCCGCCAACAGCTTCCCTACCGCAGATTTTCCGCAGCATCGGTACCCAATCAGCACAATATTCATACGTCCTTCATAATATTAGGACAAATCAAAAGGGCCGCAGAATCCACCCACGGCCCTTCAGAATAAACCGTGGTCCTATCCTCCCCCACGGCCTTAGATGTCTCATCCCGATCCTGACCCGTGAGCGGACTTGCCTCCCAAAGCCAACAGTAAAGTGGGAAAAAGGGCCACCTTTCCTGGACACAGATTGAATTTGCGTCAAGTAGAGCATTTGGGACAAGAGGTCTGAAGATAGGCACAACACGGGCATAAATAGCGCTTTTAGAAAGCCTGTTGCTGGTTGTTTGTTGGCTGGTTGTTCGGCACTTGTTTAAAACAGCCGGCCACGAGTAACGCCCTGGTCTGGAAAAACGCAAGCTACGGCCGTTCGAGGTATATATAAAAATTACTTGATTGTCAAGCCAAAATTAGAATTGTTGAATTCCTGCCGGATTACTTGACAACGGAATTATATTTATGCTAGAACACGTTAATATTTAATCATTTTTAAAAAAAAACATGACGATCAGTCGTCACAACCTTGAAACCTGCTGACGGGAGACGCCCAGGCCGGCTTTATTATGACAAAGATTCCCAAAAAACGCCTTGATGTATTGTTGGTCGAAAGAGGTCTCTGCCCGACCAGGGAGCAGGCCAGAGCCGCGGTCATGGCCGGGCAGGTCTGGGTTGATGGCCGGCCGGCCCAGAAAGCAGGTAGTCCCCTGCCCGATACGGCGCTGCTGGAGGTGCGAGGTCCGAAAAATCCCTATGTCAGCCGGGGGGGGGCTAAAGCTGGAAGCGGCCTTGCGTGACTTTGAGGTCGACCCGGCCGGATTGACCGCCCTGGACGTCGGGGCCTCCACCGGAGGATTCACCGATTGCCTCCTCCAGCACGGCGCGGTCAAGGTCTGGGCCCTAGATGTGGGCCACGGGCAACTGGACTGGAAACTCCGCAATGATCCCCGGGTGGTCACCCTGGAAAAGGTTAATGCCCGAAACCTGGCTGAAGCCGGCTTACCTCCGGTGCCCCTGGCCGTCATTGACGTGTCATTTATCTCTCTGAGATTAATATTACCGTCAGTATATGAATTGATCTTCCCGAAGG
>JADFYA010000029.1 GCA_015233285.1 Deltaproteobacteria bacterium
AACCGCTTGATTACCCTGGGTGATTATTCGAGACAACCACAGACAGAATTGCACTCCAGGATATAGTATCCAGATCATCCATTGGAGAGGATAGGCGACGTAAGGCCACAAACTTCGCCAATAGATTGCTCCCACGGTCTTAGGAATAATCTCCGAAAAAATCAAAATAATCATGGTGAAGCCAAAAGAAAACCAAATCAACCGGTTCGGACCGAAAAGATCGATGGCCAAAGCCCCGGCCGTTGACGCCCCGACAGTGGTCACGACCGTGCTGAGAATGAGCATGGCTGCCAATGGAGCGGCAATGTTCTTTTTCAGGCTGAGAAAAAGCCGGGCCGTCTTAGTCTGCCGGTTTTCATCAATCGCGGCATCCAATTCGGTCCGGGGAGTTGAATACAATACCGCCTCAATAAAAGAGAAAATCATGGTCAAGCCAACGACCAGGACAACAATTAAAATCAAAGCAACCATCTGCAACTCCTTGGTGGTTATTTGAAGAAGAGACCATAATCCGTCGTCTCCCCAATGTAATTATGGCCGGTTCGATGCAGATTAAGAGTGAGTCTGGATAATATTGATAATGGTCTGTTAGTCGGTGAATCAACCCCACTCTATCACTTATACCACAAAACCCGGCAAAAAGGCTTTGACAAAAAACAAGTGCCTCTGTTATTTCTGGATCTGGATAATCCGGCCGGCTTGGGCCTGGATTCGGACCACAGCCTTCGGTCCTCTAAGCATCTATAAGAAATTAAAGGAGATTCAAATGGAGTATAAGCATATCCTGGTAAAAAAAGACAACGGCCTGGTCACAATCACCCTGAATCGACCGCCGCTGAACTGGTTAAACATCGCCATGATGGAAGAGATTAATCAGGCATTATCAGGCCTTAAAGATGACTCAGGGATCAAGCTGCTGATGTTTGATGCCTCCGGGAAGGCCTTTTCGGTCGGAGTTGAAGTCGCCGAGCACATGGGCGGCCTGGCTGAAAAGATGATCGAGGTATTTCATGGGATGTTCCGATTGATTGACCAGGTGGGGGTCCCGACCCTGGCCGTGGTCCATGGTTCATGCCTGGGTGGGGGATGCGAGCTGGCCATCTATTGTGACATGGTCCTGGCTCTGGACAATGCCAAGTTTGGGCAACCGGAGATAGCCGTGGGGGTTTATCCGCCTATTGCGGCGCTGGTCTTGCCCCATATCATCGGCCGCAAGAAAGCGATGGAATTGGTCCTTTCCGGGGATATCATTGACGCCAAAACGGCTTTGGAAATCGGTCTGGTCAATCAAGTGGTCCCGGTCGCGGAAAAGGATCAGGCGGTGGGAAAAATGGTCAACAAGTTCCTGACGAAGAGTGCCGCAGTTCTTAAATTGACCAAAAAAGCTTGTTTAACCGGAATCTTGTCCCAATCCCACGACAACCTGAAAACGATCGAAGATATCTACCTAAACGAACTGATGAAAACCCATGACGCCTTAGAAGGATTGAACTCCTTTTTGGAAAAACGCAACCCGACCTGGAAGAACTGCTAACCGGGCCTGACCGATTCTCATTTGACGCAAAGAAGATTGTTCCTACATATTTTCTTTGCGTCGTTGCGTTTTTGGGGTTATAGTCGGGCGGTTTTTATGGTATCTTTCAGAGGACGGCTCAAAGCCCCGATGATGCCGGACTCAACTCGGCATTTGTGACACGTGACCCGAAACCTGCAACCCGAAATCCGACCGATGCAACTACGAATCAATGAAATATTTTCCAGCATTCAAGGGGAATCCACCTACGCCGGACGTCCTTGCGCCTTTGTTCGATTGACCGGGTGCAACCTGCGTTGTCTATATTGCGACACTAAGTACGCTTACCACGAAGGCCGGGATCTGCCCGTCAATGAAATTATGGCCCAGGTGACGGCTTGTGGGCCGAGGTTGGTTTTGTTGACCGGTGGAGAACCGTTGCTCCAGCCACACACACCGGCTCTGGCCGACCTCCTGTTGCGCGCCGGCTTCGAGGTCCTGGTGGAAACCAACGGGACAATGGACATCAGTGGGTTACCCCCAGGGGTGATTCGTATTGTTGACGTGAAATGCCCTGGTAGTGGTGAAGCCGGCAGTTTCTTGCGGAGCAATTTGGATTATCTCACCCCCACCGACGAAATCAAGTTTGTGATCAGCTCCCAGGAAGATATTGACTACGCGGTGAACATGGTTCAGCGCGACGGCCTGGACTCCCGAGCTGTTATTTTATTTTCGCCAGTCTTTGGAGTCATGCCGCCGGCTAGCCTGGCCGCCTCGATTTTGGCCTCAGGTCTTCAGGTCAGGCTCCAGTTGCAACTCCATAAGTATATTTGGTCGCCGGAAAGTAGAGGTGTCTAACCATGAAAGAAAAAGCGATAATTTTACTCAGTGGCGGGATTGATTCGGCCACATGTTTGGCGGTGGCCAAAAAAGAGGGGTTCGACCTTTACGCCTTGAGTTTTCGTTATGGTCAGCGCCATCAGGTGGAATTGACAGCCGCAGCTAAGGTGGCAGAATCATTGGGTGTGGTAGAACATATCGTGTTCGGCCTGGATCTATCTATTTTTGAGGGTTCAGCTCTGACGGGGCCATTGGAGGTGCCCAAGGGGCGGCCCATGAACGAAATCGGAAAGGACATTCCCATCACCTATGTCCCGGCCAGGAACACCATCTTCCTGTCCATCGCCATGGCCTACGCCGAAGTAAGAGGGGCTTCAAGTATCTTTGCCGGGATGAATGCGGTGGATTATTCCGGTTACCCGGATTGCCGGCCGGTGTTCATTGCCGCGTTCGAGCGGATGGCCAATTTAGCCACCAAAGCCGCGGTCACGGGTAAAATGGGTCTCCAGATCAGGACGCCTCTAATTAGCCTCAGCAAGGCCGAAATCATTTCCTTCGGCAATTCCCTGGGCGTTGACTACAGCCTGACCTTGAGCTGCTATGATCCCGACCAGGAGGGGCGTTCCTGCGGCCAGTGCGACAGTTGTCTCATCAGGATGACCGGATTCCGGGAAGCCGAGGTACCTGATCCGACCATCTACCGATGATGGACGATGTGATTCTCAACAAAAAGGAAAGCATTGAACAGTGCGTCAGACAGATTCGGCTGTATTACGCTAAACATTCCGATCTATCGTTCGAAGAAGATCATTTCAAGCAAGACGCCATTGCCACACAACTCCAGCAGGCCGCTGATAAATGCATTGATCTGGCCAATCACATCGTCAGGATTAAGAAGCTGGGCATACCTAAAGAAAAAAAAGACGGATTTGTCTTGCTGGCCGGTGCAGGAATAATCACCAAAGAGCTATCGATGCGTCTGGAATGTATGGTCGGGTTCAGGAATATCTTGGTTCATGAATACCAGACGGTGGAGTTGATGATTTTCAAAGATGTGATTGAAAACCATCTTGACGATCTGATACTTTTGACTTCGTGCATTTTGGAGGCGGATTGATGGGTAGCCACCTAAAACTAAAAAAATAACCCCGCCCGGGCCTCTATCGAGACGTGTCGAACGGGGAGCAAGTGCCTTTAATATAATTCATCATGAATATAACTCATCATGAAAGATTTTGCAAGCTAAATCGTTTTGGAATATCTCCGCTTCCGTGCAGTCTCTTCCTAATCCCTAAATTAATCCCGTGCCTTCCGCTGAACGACGACTATTACGAGGTGTGGGGAAGGATTACCTGGAAAAGCTAATTTTAGCAGGGACGTCAGCCACTGAATACTGAATAGCGTGTCATAACCGAATCAAATCTCCAGGTAAAGAGGCACGGCGTCGGCCAGCAACAGACCCTTTTCGGTTAATCGCAGCCAGCCGTTATTGATTTCCAAGATATTTTCGGCCAGCAGCCCGGCCCAATGCGGCCCAAACAGATCTTGAACCGCCACCTGGAATACCGACTCAAATGCGGCCAGGTCAATCCCCTCGATCAATCTCAAGTCCAGGTAAACGGCTTCCAATATCCGCTGCTCCCTGGTCAGGGTCTCAGATCCGGCTACAGCGCCGCGACCGTCGGTTATGGCCCCGATATAATCTGAAACTGAAGATAGATTCCAGAAGCGCCGGGGTTGCACAAAGGAATGGGCGGCCGGGCCAAACCCCAGGTAGGGGGCCATGGTCCAGTAGCGCCGGTTATGCCGGCAAATATATCTTTCTTCCCTGGCGAAGTTGGAAATTTCATAACGGTGGTAACCGGCTGCGGCCAGTAGTTGGGCCATGCTCTTCATTGCTCGACCGGCTTGTGTCTCATTGGGCAAGGCCACGGCCCCCTGGGCCACCCGCCGGGCCAACGGCGTTTCCGGCTCCAGAGTCAACAAATAGCACGAGATGTGCTCCACGGCCAGGGCTGCGGCGGCCTTTATCTGATGCTCCAGGTCAGACGGGGTTTGTCCGGGTAGACCATAGATCAGGTCGATCCCCAGATTCTCGAATCCGGCTTGCCGGGCCAGGTCAATTGCCTTTACAGCCTCCTCGGCGTCATGAATCCGGCCCAGAAAAGATAAGTCTTGATCGTTAAAGGACTGGATCCCCAGATTGAGCCGATTGACCCCAATCCTTTTCAACTCCTTCAAGTAGGCTAAGTCTACGGTCCCGGGGTTGGCCTCCAGGCTGATTTCGGCGTCCGGCAGTATCTCAAACCTGGCGGCCAGGACGTCCATAACTTCAGCCACATTCGCCACAGGCAGCATGGACGGGGTCCCGCCACCCCAATAAACAGTGTCCACCTGCCCGAGACATTCCGCCTGTTGAATCTCCCTCTTCAGGGCATCCACATATGGCCCGATCAGCCGACGATCAGTAATCGAATAGAAATCGCAATAAGCGCATTTTTTTACGCAAAACGGCGTATGAAGATATATCCCCAGACTAGATTGATTCATCCCCAAGGGGCGCCTCCTCATCTCGGTCATGATCTTGGTGTTTATGGTGAAGCAGCCAGGTGTCGTGATCAGGGGCAGCCGAGCTACTTCTTTCTGGCAGAAAAGATTTTTTTGACAATCCAGAACATAATTATTAGGATAATGATGGCGCCCAACAACGCCGCGGCGCTACCCATGAGAGTGTCAAATAGTCCGACAAAGGCCGTGGTCATAGCGCTGATAAACTTGACCAATGCCTGGTAAAAAATGATCAAGGCGTCCAAAAAGAGAACTATGGCCAGCAACAGCATAGCCAGAGCAATTAAGAAGACCCACTTGTTCTGGAAAATACGGTTGATCAGGGAAGGCTGAATTGTCTCTGTCTCTATGGCTGGTTGCGCTTCTTTGTTTTTCATGTGGGTGTTTCCCCTTTGGTATTTTGTGCCCGGTGGGACATCAAATCCGGCAATCACCGGCCGGCCCATAAGACGACTCCGACTGTAAAATCGTCGTTACTCTTTAGGATTTAACACATGAATCAGCAAAATGGAAGGCCGAAAGAAAAGATATCTTCCGGGCCCGGAAAGATTATTCCGCTTGTGCCGAAGCGATTTTTGAGCCATAATGCCCCTGGTTTTCCGGCCGGCCGCGGCCCGGCTAAGTCACAAATTTCTAGTTATGTTCAAATAATATAAGGAAGGTAAGCTGATGGTGACACAACCCTCAACCAGCCCTCAATTGGAGCCCCTGGAAAATCTCCGATCGGCCATAAACGACATTGATGATAAAATCCTAGATCTTCTTCTCCAACGGCAGCAAAAATCAACCGAAATCGGAAAGTTAAAAAAAGAAAAGGGGCTGGAGGTTTTTGATCCGGCCAGGGAAGAAAAGGTCCTTGACCGGTTGGCGGCCAAGGCGCAAGATATCTTGGCCCCGGAGTCTGTCCGGGGGATTTTTATGGAGATTATCAAGAATTCCCGGTTGGCTCAACAACCACTGTCGGTGGCTTTTTTGGGCCCTGAGGGCACTTTTTCCCATCAAGCGGTCTTGTCCGTCTACGGTGCGGGGACTTACTGCCGCCCGGCCGAATCCATTGAAGAGATCTTCAAGCTGGTGGAAAAAGATATTTGCCGCCAGGGCATGGTCCCGGTGGAGAATTCCTTTGAGGGTTCCATCGCCCAAACTTTGGACCTGTTTTTCCAATATAACCTCAACGTCGCGGCCGAGACGTTTGTCCGGATCAGGAATCATCTGGTGACCAGGGCGGAAAATTTGGACCAGATTAAACGCATTTATTCCCACCCCATGCCCATCGCTCAATGCCGGTCCTGGATTAAGGGGAACTTACCCAGGGCCGAATTGCATGAAGTCGGAAGCACCTCTGTGGCCGTTAAATTGGCTGCGGAAGACCCTGAGGCGGCCGCCATCGCCGGTAGCCTGGCTGCCGAAATCTATCAAATGAAAATATTGATGGAGAGTATTGAGGACCATCCCCATAACGTGACCCGGTTCCTCTCCTTGGGCAAATCAGACTCCAAGCCTTCAGGTAGGGATAAGACGACGTTTTTATTCTCTTTGAAGCACGAACCGGGCAGCCTGCACAGCGCCCTGGCTCCTTTGGCCGAGAGAGAAATAAACATAACCCACTTAGAGTCAAGGCCCATGAAGGTCCGAACCTGGGAGTATTTGTTTTACGCCGATATTGAAGGTCACCGGGAGGAAGAACGAATCAAGGAGGCCTTGTCGATGATGAATCCCCATTGCGCCTTTATGAAAGTCCTGGGGTCTTATCCAGCCGGCCGCCGGGAATCTTAGCCTGGCCGGAAGGCTAGGGCTTGTCCGGCGCGGCCTGGTCCGGTAAGAGGGGTGGGAGACGGTCTAACAGGTACAGGGCAACCAACCTGGTATTTTGGTATCTTTGATATATCTTGAGTTCGGCTTCTCCCGGCGGATAGTGATCCCCAATGCCCCAGACCGGGAGGGTTTCATGGGGAATGTCGCCTAAATACTTATCTGCCACCACCAACGGGGCCCCAGCCCGTTTCTCGGCCAGAAGCAAGTTAAACCCCGTGTTGCCCTGGACAGGGGCGGACCCCAGGGAGATTAGGAGAATCGGGCGGCCTTTAGCCTCTCGGGTCAGGATGTCGAAATATTGGATAAGCCGTTCATATTCCTTAGATTCTTTTGGGATTTCACTATTTCCCGGCCGAAACAAGATATTGAATTCTTCCGTACCTTGCAGCCGGGCCAGTCTCACCAGCATCCCCCAGGCCTGATTTGCAGTAGCCTGTTTTTTTTGGATTTCATCGGGTCCTTTGCCGGACCCCTCAGCCGCTCTGGCCATCTCGTCGTGGGCATCTACAAACATCTGGGCCAGGGCCCTGGTTTGGCTGGCGGAACCCCCACTGATGATAGATCCGTCAGGAAAAACAATATCTTTTGATTCTCCCGTGAGCGGTTCCTGCTTTAGGACGGCCTGAGGAGGAGCGCAGGCTGATAATGTGATCAGCGCCACGACCAGGAAACCGAGCATAGTGCGAAGAGGACGGCACCAGATTGACCGGATCATAGTTTAACCTTGTTTAACCTTCGTTTTCTTGCTGGGGCAGGGTGAATAATTGAAGACGGCGGAGATCCATCTTGATGAATGAGTGGAGGTGAACCACAGGGTGTCTCCCTGCCGGCCCTTCTTCACACCTACCTTGAGTCGAGCTTACTGAGATTAGTGGGCCCCGGATTGGTCGGGTTCGAGATCCGGTGAGACCTGGTCACCCTTTAGGCCGGGCTTAATTATGCCGATGGAGACCTTCCACAACCGATCCTTTTCCGCCTCAAGAGTACCGATCTCGGCCTTGATGGAGTCAAGCTGGCGATCTTTTTCGGCCATTTCTTTATCTGAATAACAACCTCTGGATTCCATCTCCCGATAATTCTTTTGAACTCGCTTTATTTTTTTGTCAACTTCTTTCATTTGTGACTTTACGTTCATATCATGTCCTTCCAAAGGATTTATCTTAACCGCACCATCGTATTGATTTGTTAACAGACTACGGCCGGGCCGTCAATGGTTTCCCCGCAATATCCGTTTATCTTCCACTCTAACAGTGACCTGTGTTTTATCAAAATATTCCAACAACGGGATGGCATACTTTCGAGACACACCGGATAGATCTTTAAACGATTGCGTTTCGATCTCTTTATTTTGCTTCAAGAATTCGATTAATTTGATTTTCAGATCCTCCAGCGGCGCGTGATGGTAAAATAAATCCTCCTTGATTTTGACCAACACTCCTTTGTCAACCAGAGCGCCCAGCACGCCGTTCGGGTTTGGATCAGAGATCTTGGCCGCGACCTCTTTGAAATAAGGCGGGCTCAATCCCCCCTTTAAGAACATTTCTTCGATCTGTTGCCCCGTTTTCTGCTGGTCCTCCAGGAACGTCACCCGGTGAGTGGCCAGTCGGATGATGTCCTTGTCCTGGGCCAACGTCCCTTCTCGGGTCAGGTGACCGATGAGGACATTGAACAGCTTCTGATCGACCATATAGCCCAGGCGGGAGCGGAGTTCTTCTTTCGACATTCCGGGCTTGAGCGGGTTATTCGTATGATGGGTTTTTAAGCGGCCGATAAGGCTGTCTCTAATCTCATCAAAGATCCCCCGATCGATATAATGCCCGCGTTCTTTATCTACCAAGACCACCTTTTTGGCTGAAGAGAGCCGAGATAGAATATCCTCCAGCCGTCGCCTTGAGATCGGGACGCGCCATCCTATTTCCCTGAGGTCCAGTCCATCCGTCTTTGATTCGAGGAGATGCACCGCCACGGCGTCTTCCGGGCGTCCCTGGGCCAGGAGATCCAGATTGGTCAGAACCTCCTGGGAGAACCGTTTATGTTTTCTGGGTAAAGGATTCAAAATTTTGCCGCCGCCGATGGTTTGGACGGGGGAATAACTTCGAATCACGTACCGGTCACCGGCCTGGGCCACAAACGGCGCCTCCAGCCTGATTTGAATCGCTCCATCTTCACCCGGCTTCATCTCGTTGCGGTCAAGCAAAATCACCTTGCCCATGATTTCGGCCGAGCCCGAATGGAACCTGACTTTGGCGCCATTCTTGAGCGGCCGGGGTGCAGTGGCTAAATGGTGTATTCCCAGATCCATCATAAATGAAGGCAGCAATGCCTCCGGCGGGGCCAGGACATCTCCCCGGTCGATGACCGACTTTTCCAGCCCCTGGACGTTGACCGCAGTCCGTACTCCGGCCGAAACCTTTGGGACATCAAGGCCGTGTACCTGAATACCTCTGACCTTGGACTTAAGACCTTTAGGATAAACGACAATGGGGTCGCCCACATTTATGGACCCGGAAATAGTCGTCCCGGTGATGACGGTGCCAAACCCCTTCATCACAAAGACCCGGTCAATGGGCAACCGGAAGACTCCCTCGGCCGGCCGCGGCTCAAAGTCCAGGATCAAGGAAGCGATGATATCCTTAAGCTCATCTAATCCCTGGCCGGTGGTGGATGAAACTGGGACAATGGGTGCGTCGGCCAGGAAAGTGCCGCGCAAATACTGGGCTACCTCGTCTTTGACCATCTCCAGCCATTCTTCATCGACCAGATCAATCTTAGTCAAGACCACGAGTCCCTTACGGACACTGAGCAACTGGCAAATATCAAGATGTTCACGGGTTTGGGGCATTACCCCCTCATCGGCGGCAATCACCAGGGCGACCATATCCACCGTGGCGGCACCCGCCACCATGTTCTTGACGAATTTTTCGTGTCCGGGGACGTCAATAATGCCGACTTTTTGACCATTGGGAAGATCAAGGTGGGCGAAACCTAACTCGATGGTGATTCCGCGGAGTTTTTCTTCTTTCAGACGGTCGGTATCTATCCCGGTCAAGGCTTTGATCAAAGATGTTTTGCCGTGATCGATGTGTCCGGCTGTACCCAATATGATCTGTTTCATCGTCGGCCCGTTATGGTTTTCTGAAAGGCTAAATTAAACTCAAAATGTAACACAACCTCCGCCATAGTCAAGTTTATATCTCTAGCTTGTTTAGATTACACGATATTACTTATTTAAAGAGATTTACCGGCTCATAACCATCCCGTTTCCGCCCTCAGTCTATCCAGTATCTTGCGGCTCTCCCACCGGCGACTATTTACTCAGATGGCTCGGGCTAGGCCTGGTAACGGCTTCAGTGTAAAAAAAATATTATGAATTACATTGAGATAAAACAAAAAAAAATGCCTTTGCGCCACTTGAAAAATTGCTCGAAATCAATCGAACGCGCTCAGTCGCTGCTTGACCAAGTTTATTGTTCCCGCTCTCGGTCATTCGAGTCTTGACATATTTTAATAACCCTGGTAGTCATTAAAGAATTTACCTCTATCCTAACTTTTTAATTTAAGTTTTCCGGGTGACCCCGGAAGAAGAATTTCAATAAGGGACCATTATGATATACGAGATCAACCCCGATAACCCTCAGATGCGGCTGATTGAAAAGGCGGTGGGCATTCTTAAAGACGGCGGCGTTATCGCTTATCCGACCGATACCTTCTACGGCATGGGTTGCGACATATTTAACAAAAAAGCCATCCGGCGGGTTTATCAGATAAAGAAACGACCGTTGCACATTCCTTTCAGTTTCATCTGCCCTGACCTAAAAGACATCAGTAAATACGCCAAGGTGAGTAACTACGCCTATAAGACCATGCGGCGGTTGTTGCCGGGACCATATACCTTCATTTTGGAAGGCTCTTCCATGGTCCCCCAAATCATGTTGACTAAACGGAAGACGGTGGGTATCCGGGTGCCGGACAACAATATCTGCCTGACCCTGGCCATGACCCTGGGCAACCCCATTCTCAGCACCAGTGTTTCCACCGAGGACGGCCAGATTCTTCATGAGCCGTCTCTGATCGAGGAGGCTTTCGAAAATCAGTTAGACCTGGTGATTAGCGGCGGGATATTATACCCGGAACCATCGTCTATCATTTCACTTATCAATGATGTTCCGGAAGTCCTGCGGGTCGGCAAAGGGGATGTGACCGTGTTTGAATAGAGTCTCGGATTGCTGGTTGCTTGTTACTCGTTGCTTGTTACTGGTACTGGTTGACTACCCGTGTTGCGCTCTGTGGTCATTAACTGAAGAAACTGCCTTGTTTTGTTTAAGGTGCGGTCGGCTCGAAGCAAGCGTAATTTGCGCCTTTGTGAAATAGTGAAATCGTTGCATGGTTACTTTATAGCACCGGGATCGTCTATTTCAACAAGCGCAATTATGCGCATTCAAGGTATGGCATCATTAATTAATTGGTATAATTATATCGAAACACAGCAAATATAGTGATTTCTTTGTGGCATACCGTCTTTGATTATATGATTATTTTTAACCAGGAACCAGGAACCAGGAACCAGGAACCAGGAACCAGGAACCAGGAACCAGGAACCAGGAACCAGGAACCAGCAACCCGTAACCCCTTTCTCCCGGATAGATTGGACCTACTCATGGTTTCATGGCAAACCTTTTTGAAACAGATTCCTCAGGTGGATGAGCTTCTCCGTCGGCCCGAGGTCCGGGAACTGGACGGCCGGTATCCCGGCCCGCTCATAAAAGATACCGTCCGCCAGATGTTGGATCAAAAGAGACAACAAATTCTGGCTCAACAGGAGCAATTCGATCCGGCGTCCCTGTCCGGCGACTGTCTGGCCGCGGCACTGGCCCAGGCACTGGAGCAAAGGTCTGCTCCGAGGTTGCGGCAAGTCATCAACGCCACCGGAGTGGTCATTCACACCAACCTGGGCCGGTCGATTCTGCCCGAAAAAGCCATAGAGGCCATTGTCCGGATCGGCCTGAGCTATAACAATCTGGAAATGAACCTGGACACGGGGAAACGGGGCAGCCGCTACGCTCATGTCGAGGGGATATTGGGTGAGTTGACCGGGGCTGAGGCGGCCCTGGTGGTGAATAACAACGCCGCGGCGGTCTTGATCGTCCTTCAGACCATGGCGGCGGGCCGGGAGGTAATTGTCTCCAGAGGCCAACTAATAGAAATAGGCGGCTCTTTTCGGATTCCGGAGGTCATGCAGAGAAGCGGCGGCATCCTGGTGGAGGTGGGAACCACCAACAAAACCCATCTTAGGGATTATGAGGAACACATCACTCCCAATACGGCCGCATTGATGCGGGTGCATACCAGCAACTACCGGGTGGTCGGTTTTACCAAAGAAGTGACCCTGGCGGAACTGGCCGAGCTTGGCCGAAGGCGTGGAATTCCGGTCATAGAAGACCTCGGGTCGGGTAATCTGGTGGATCTCTCCAAATATGGTATATTGGGCGAGCCCAGAGTTCAGGATGTGGTCGCCGGAGGTGCGGACGTAGTTACGTTCAGTGGCGATAAGCTTTTGGGCGGGCCGCAGGCCGGGGTTATTGTGGGTAAAAAACAGTATATTGATGAGATCAAGAAAAATCCTCTAAATCGGGCGATGCGGATCGACAAATTCACCCTGGCCGCGCTGGAGGCGACGTTAGGTTTTTATAGAGACGAACGGGTCGCTTTACAAGAAATACCGACACTCCGCATGATCACCATGAGTGACAAAGAATTAGCCGGGCGGGCCGGTTTGTTGCTGCGCCGTCTGAAAAAGGTGGCCGGGTCGAAAGCGGAATTGAGCTTAGTCAAAGGGACCTCTCAAGTCGGGGGCGGGGCTTTGCCGACCCAGATTTTGCCCACCACTCTGGTAGCTATTCATCACGAAACCATATCCGCCCACGAATTGGAGCAGCGGTTGCGAGGTTTTGATCCCCCGATCATGACCCGGATAGAAAAGGACCAGGTCCTCCTGGATCCTCGGACTCTTTCCCGCGATGACGAGCAGGTCATCATCAGAGCCGCGCCACAAGTCCTTCATTAGTTGCTGGTTACCGGTTACTTGTTGCTCGTTACACGTTACTCGTTACTCGTTGCTTGTTGCAAGTTGCTTGCGCTGGTTATACTATGAACGTCATAATTGTCCTTCTTCGAGAAAGCACAGAGCCAACACGCGATAGTTAGTGCAACTCGTATCTTAAATCAATTGGTTATGTACCTAATAACATGTAACCTGTAACCAGCAACGTGTAACGAGCAACCAGAACCCAGAAACGCCGAGTTATTTGTCCAGACTGCTGTGAACTGAGAGGAATTCCATGAAAGATCATAAGAATGAAGTAACCAGGATGATGCTTCAAACTGAAGACGTCATGTTTTTCAAAGGGGAAAGCATCAAAGTTCATGTGGATGTAGACAGCAACGCCCTGGCCTATTCCTCTTTTCTTGATGTTATGGACAAAAGCATGGCTGAATGTGGGCAGTTCACAGTGGCCGTGATGAAGTTGGTTATTTTTGGCCGGGACTCCGCCCCCCAGGGGGATTTCGTGGATCGGACCCCATTCTTCCGGCAGGCTATCAATCTGATTAATGAAGAAATAGATTATCCATTTATTTCCGGAAAACTTGACATGGACAGTCTGATTTTTTTCTTTCCCGATATCACCCCCGTCTTGATCGAAGATCGCCTGCCCAAGGTTTTGAGCCGGATGGTTCGGGAACTTGATTGCCGGGCCTACGTGGGGCTGGCCGGGCACCCCTTCGGTCCTTTTACCAAGCAGGATACTCTGGATTGCGCGCGCAAGGCCCTGGTCCATGCCACCTACTTCGTCCCCGGCAAAGTTCAGCGGTTTGATGCGACCAGCTTGAATATAAGTGGAGACCGTAAGTTTAACTCCGGCGACCTGGACGCGGCCATCCAAGAGCTTAAATATGCCCTGGAAGTGGATGACAATGACGTGAATATCATTAACAGCCTGGGGGTATGCTATGGATACAAGGGCTGGTACGAACAGGCCATGCTCATGTTTGAAAAGGCCATTGAGCTGGAACCATTTGATTACATGTATGAATATAATCTAGGGTTCGCCTGTTGGAAACAGGACCTCAAGAAAAAGGCCCGGGATCATTTCGCCATGGCGTTAAAGAAAAAAGGGGATGACTTTGATTTGCTGTTTTTGATGGCCAGGATCTATAACAAAGATGGCGACCTGGCTAAGTGTATCCATTACCTGGAGGCGGCCGTGCGAATGCCCAATTGCCGACCCAGGGCTCATCGGATGTTGGCCGAAATATATTGGTCCCAGGATGATCTTAAGGGGGCGATCAATCAGTTTAAGAATGCCGTCAAACTCAACCCGAACGATCCGGCCTCACTGAGTTCTTTGGCTGAGATTTACCTTAATCACGGCCGCAATCTGGAAATTGCTCTCTCGTTTTGTCAGCATAGTGTCAAATTGGACCGTAATAATCCTATTTTTAGAAAGCGTCTGGGAATGGCCCTGTTGCTCAACGGGTTTGAGGATGAGGCCAGGCGGGAATTCGAGGAGGCGATCCGACTGGGTGCCCCCCTGGGAGAGATTACTCCGCATCTTGAGCGGATTGTCGCCCCTGACTTGCGGGTCCAGGAATTTGAACTGGATAATGACCGGGCGGCTGAGCTGGAGACAATTTTGGATTAAGGCCGATCGGACAAAAAAGAGTCCTGGATTTTCCTTATTTTATGTCCAACCCCCGCCAGCTCCAAGGCAAGGAGTACCCCAGGTAGGCCGACAAGGGAATCATCAGGACGGACAGGCTGGAGATAACCACCGCTTCCTCCAAGACCATGAAAAAACACAAGACTAATGATACGATCAACCCAAATCCGACCAGGGTCCGGTTAAAAAAGGAAGATATCTCACTCAGGAGGAGGTAACTGGAGAAGAAGATCCCGTTCACCCAGCCGATGATAATACCAATGACGCTGCCACTTCCCGCAGTGCCTAGCAGAACGTCGGCCCAGGTGCTGGGACGAGCCACGGTCAGAGTGAGAAGACCATAGAACCAGGTGCAGGTGACCACCATGGTCACGGCTAAAGCCACGGAAGTACAGATCTGGGCGCCAAAGATAAGGCTTTGTTTGACCGACCGGGAAAATCCGGACTGGAACGGAGAGCGGCTAACCAGAGGGTACTGGACCGGATCAACGTCCGTTTCATCGCCGGCCGGGAGTATCTCAATCCCGGCAATCCCGGCAGCCACTAAGAAGCCCGTTAGTTGCATGGCCCGATGGGCCAGGATTTGCGCCACTCGTTTTTTTTGCCATGGCAGACAATGGGCGCTGACCCGTAAATTCAGGGTGCCGTCCAGTTTCTGGACCAGGTCCAATTGACATCGCCAGGAAATGGTATTGGGATTCAAAGAGCAGGGCAGGCCGAACTGGAGAGTGATGAGCATACCCTCGACGTAATCCCGGACATAACCGCCAAGTAGAGAACAAAAGTGTAGCAGGGCGGTGACAAGCCTGGCTTGACCGGTGTCTGTTGCAGTTAGTTCCAGGTTAACAATAACCATGGCGGGGGACCGGGACTGGAGGTTAACATTTCGGAATACGCTCAAGATAGATCTGTAATCTCATCCAACCCGGCTTTGAGCCTGTCGATCTTGTCAATTTACCGGGTCATCTTCGTACCGGCCGGAGTATCAGCCGGATTTAAACGCAATACATGACCTCTTTAACCTTCATCCCGGATGGAGACATCTATCGCGAGTTAAAGAGTGATGAAAAAGCTTCCTGGTAGGGGGGGCGGATAATGCCCTCCTCGGTAATAAAAGCCGTGATGTTGGCGGCCGGGGTGACGTCAAAGGCAAAGTTTAAGGCCGCAACCTGCTGAGGAGCGATGACTTTCCCACTCAGATGAGTGACTTCCTTTTGGTCTCGTTCTTCGATGGGAATCAGCCCGCCGTTTTTGATGGATAGGTCGATGGTGGATAACGGCGCCGCCACATAGAATGGAATGGCATGTTCTTTGGCCAGAACCGAGACCATATAGGTTCCGATTTTGTTAGCCGTGTCTCCATTGGCTGCGATCCGGTCCGCTCCGACGATGACCGCATCCACATATCCGCATTTCATCACATGCCCGGCCATGTTGTCTGTGATGAGGGTGACGGGGATGTCGTCACACGTCAGTTCAAACGCAGTTAAGCGCGACCCTTGCAAAAAAGGCCGGGTTTCATCTGCGATGACCTTGACTCTTTTGCCGGCTTCCACGGCCGCCCTAATCACTCCCAGAGCCGTCCCATAGCCACCTGTAGCCAGGGCACCGGCATTACAGTGGGTCAGAATAGTCGCCCCGTCATTGATCAGACATTCTCCGTTGAGGCCCATCCGACGGTTGGTATCGATGTCTTCAGCCAATATTTTCAGGGACTCCGCCACCAGTGTCTGCTGCAACTCTTCAACGGTCTGATGGGCATTTTCTTGGGCCAGATTCAACATCCGGTTGATCGCCCAACTCAGGTTGACCGCGGTGGGTCGGCTCCGGACCAGGACACCCCCAATCTTCTTCAATTCTTT
>JADFYA010000002.1:0-4714 GCA_015233285.1 Deltaproteobacteria bacterium
GAGAAACCGTCAAGGCCGGCCGCGGTTTTTATCCATCACGGTCAGGGTCAAAGATATGCCTAATCGGGCTTCTTCATTTTTTTCCAATGCCTCCCTGATCACAAAGGTCAGCATCGTGCCTTGATAGTTTTTTTCAAAACCGGATTCCGATTGAGACACGGTATAGATGGGGCCAAACCAGGCGGTGACCGGACGGTCAAAGACAAAATTTATAGCAAACCCGTCTGAGGTATTGACCAGGCTAAGTCGGTTGATGTCTTTCCTTTCACCGGTTTCAGTAAGGAGGATTCGTTCTTCAGGGGGTTCCGGAAGAAGCAGATATCTTTCGGGGTCAATATCCGAAAGCATGCCGAGATTAAATTCCACCCCGTACCAGAAAGACACCCCTTCCGGGCCCGGATTCTTGAATCGGTATCCGGCGGATAATGATAAGCTTGAATCAAAAATCAATTCTTTCGTCACTTGAACCGGCTTTTCCCGGCCCCAGGATAAGACCCGCCCCATCCTAGTCATAACCAGTGAGACCCGATCTTCTCCCGCGGGATGATCCAGGTGAAAATCATAGGGCGCACCAATAAAGTCGCCGACCTCCACCCCGGGATCTCTTAGGAATTCTTCGACACCCGTCCCAGGCGCCAGGAAATGATCCATGAAAGAATGTCGTTGATAATAATCATATATCAGGTAGTTTTCAAGGCCCTTTTCCTTGACCATGACTAGATCGTGGATGGATCTTATTTCGGTCTCTTCTTCACGGTCTTCTTCTTCGCCTTGGTAAACAACGGCATTATCCCCGGCCTCCCGGAGGGGGCGATGATAGGCTTCTTCTCGTCGGGTCAAGGTATTAGTCAAATTATAGGCCAAAGGCCGAAGGTCAAGTTCCACCAACGAGCCACCGGACCAGGGAGAAAAACAGGTACTAAGCCAACGGTTGCCGATCAGCACTTCATCGTGCCCGTCCCGGTCAAAGTCTGTTACATCTACCCTGACCTCAGGCAGTTCAGGGCTGGATTCGTAGAGAATCGTTTCAGCTTCTATCAGCTCGCGGCAAACTCCATCCCGCAAATGGGGCAGGTAGAGACCGCCAAACAAGCCGTGCCAATAGGCGCAGTTACATTGACCCCGCCACAACCGGCGCCGGGCCTCGGGATTTTCTTCAACCCGGTCGCTAAGAAACACGGATCTCTTGTGCAATATATTAGACTCGCTGTACTTAACCAGGAAATTATCCCACGTCCCTCCCCTCAGGAAAGGCCGGTACTCGTCGTATTTCCCTTTGGCCTTGAGATCGGCAATGATGTCGGAAAACCTGGCTGAGGCGGCTGCCGGCAACGCCCATTCCGTCATTTCTTCATATGATGCCGTGGGTAGATAAACCCTTCCCTGCGGCGGGGCCTGGTCCAGGTAATCGCCCAGAGTCTGGGTGGTCAGCCAGTCGGCATTCTCTTCGAGTGTCCGCATGAATTTTTTGAGCCACCCCTTTTTAATCACCCAATCATATGTCTTGGGCCAGAGTCCGAATTTTTCCCCGTCATCTCCGTAGGTGACGGCCGCGTCGCCCCATTCTTGTCCCAGGTGCCGAAAAAAATCCAGATTCTCCTCAACTGATCGGAAAGGCATGAAATATCTTAGTTTTTTCAGTGTCGGGAATACCGCCAGGACCTGCCCTTCCCGCTCAGTTAAATAATAACCGCGCATATCCCGGTGATCCAACCCGGCATAGTAGAAATGGGTATCATCCAACACCGTATACCGAATTCCGGTCGCGGCCAGTAATTTGGGTAAAGACGGCTCCCAAATCCGTTCCGTCAGCCACAGGCCGGTGGCAGAGCATTGAAAACGGCTTTTGAGATAGTCCCGCATCATGTTTACCTGACCCACCGCGTCCCGTTCCGGGATGGAGGCCAGAAGAGGCTCATAAAAGCCGCCGGCCATCAGCTCCACCTGACCCTGCCGGACCAATCGACTCACCGTGTCTATCACAGTTGGCCGATGGTCTTCCATCCATTCCCAAAGTGGCCCGCTGTAATGCAGCGACATCTTAACCCTAGGATGTTCGGCCAGGAGTTCAAGCAGCGGCAGATAGCACCTATCCATGCTCTTTTCGAATACCCAATCAAAGTTACCCACAGGCTGGTGACTATGAATGGCTAGCAACAAAGTAATCATAAGCGGCTCGCTAAGGTAAAAGGTGAGAAGCAGGGCAAGCACTAAAAAACATTGAGCCGGCCTTTAGTCTCAATTGCCGGGGCATGCAAGGCGCGGCCATAACTTATTTCGCGTCGGCAAAACCGTCATGAGTCAATATTCATCCAAACAACCAAGGCTCCATCGGGGGTATTGATAGGAACAACAATTCCATGTTCCGGATCTAACTCGTTTTTTACATCATTATAGTCGACTAGTTGCGGTATACCGAGATTAAACACGGATTTTTCATCAAGCACTGTAAAGGTATTGCCGGCAATCATATTATCAATTTCTTTGACCGTTTCTTCCAGATGTTCAGGAGAGACGCCCGCTTCATCCTTTCCCAGGAAACTGGCCGTGATGGACCGGGCTAAATCCCGGGGTATAAAAACCATCATCCACCCCCGAAACGGCCCCCCAAAGGTGACCCGGCTTATGACCAGATCGGTGTTATCCCCCAGCACCTCCAGTCCGGCGCCCTCGTAAAACCTCACAGGCAGAAAAAACATGGTTTCCAGAACCTCAGAAATCGAGGTTTGCATCGCCCTCATCACTTCTGGCCTCTCCATCTTCCGGTTCTCCCATTATCCGATTCAATTTACGTCGGATTTCTTCCGGGGTAAAGGGTTTCTTGACATAATCGGTGGCGCCTTTTTCTAAGAAATCCTCCACTCTTTGATGGCTCCCTTCGGTCGTTACCATGATCACTGGAATAGACATCAGCAGCTCATCTTTTTTCATTTCCTCTAAGAGTTGCAGTCCGTCCATGCCGGGCATATTGTAATCGGTGAGGACCAAATCGATCATGGTATTTTCTAGAATACCCAGTGCCTCCCGGCCGTTTGAAGCTTCAAAGTATTGTCCGATTTTGAACCCGGAGGCGGTAATCGTTTTTTTAAGGACTATCCTCATCGTAGCTGAATCGTCAACAATCAGTACATTAAAAGCCATGTCTGTCTGCTCTCCATTTTTATCCTGTATCATCGCGATAAAATAGGCGCGACATGATCCATCATCCCGGATTAGCCGGATCTAACGCATAAAACGAGAACCAATGGATTTTATTTTTATAACGACGTTAAAAATCGATGCAACCCATGGTAATTCGTCTTATGAAAGCGATATCAATTCCTCTACTTGTTGCAACTTTTCACCAAATGCAGCAATTATTTCAAATAAGTTTCTTTCAGAAAAGCCCAACTTCGCCATCATTTCTTGATTGAATCTGTAAGCCAACCCATCCGCACCCACGCCGATGCCCATGGTCATGCAGAGTATGTCGGCCAAATGAATAATACAGGTTTCGAGATCATAATCATAGGCAACATCAACGGCCGGATGATGATTTTTTATGATGGTCACCATTTTGGGGCTGAACTTCCATTTTAGAGCTATCATTGCTCCCAACTCAGCATGGTCTATACCTATAGCTTGTTTTTCCGCCTCTCTGAAGCTCATACCTTGTTCGGTGACCAGCCTATTTATCAGTTCAAATGATTCAGCCACACAGTCGGCCAGCACGGCTTTGCCGATATCTTTAAGAAGTGCCGCTGTAAAGATCATGTGGTTATTCTTGATACCCTTCCTTTCAGCGATGTCCCGGGCCAGAATAGCCGAGGCCACCGAATATCGCCACAGATCTCCCTTGCTCAAGTCGTAACCTTTTTCGACGTTCTTCAGGTTCTCTGCGGCTCCGGACAGCAGTATCAGGTCAACAACCTGATCCATCCCCAGAATGAGAACAGCCTGGTGGATTGATTCGATTTGCCGGCTCAAGCCGAAATAGGTGGAATTGCAGACTCGAAGCAAATTAGCCGTCAGGGCCTGGTCATAACTAATGACCTCGGATAGTTCGGCCAGAGAGGACTTGGGATCCGCGGCCAGTTCCATAATTCGATTAGCGACCTGCGGTAAGGGCTTCAACTTTCCGATATTGCCAATGATAACTTTAAGGTCTATCATATCTTGATCTCGCTTTTTCCCGAAACCTTCACCCAGGCCTGCCCGCTACAGGTTTCTAACCTGATAGTCCGGTTAACATTTCCACCGACATCTTCATAATCAATGACCACGTTGTTTTTCCAAAAAATCTTTCGAACAGCCATGTGGTTCCGCTTACCAATATTAAAAAAACCTTTTTGATCAATGATTTTGGCGCCACCAACGACGATCACCCGCATTCTCTGCTTTTTCGCTCCCAACATGTAGGCCGACTTATATAACAAAGGGATCCCCGTGTCCGCGAACATGCACGGGTTATGTTGAGCCTTCACGGGGTCAAGCTCCGACTCCGGAAGCATAAAATGTAATAACCCACCCACCTTGACTACCGGATCATAAACCGCTATACCGATACAAGATCCCAGAGAATAAGTGATTAGAACCGATTCTAAATCGTTGCTTACCTTCATGTCGGAAACGCCAACAACCATATTCAAAATAAAATCCCTTCTTGCTCGGAAAAACACCGCGATTTACGGGCGGCGCGGGCCTGCATTCTTAATTGTCGTACAAATTTTATTTC
>JADFYA010000002.1:4814-20259 GCA_015233285.1 Deltaproteobacteria bacterium
GACGATATTTTTTCGGTTTACCAGAACAGCGCCCTTAGTCCCCTGGGCCAAAAAAGGAAAAAATTGTTCCTTCTTGTTTAATGAATCTCGAAAACACTCCCTGATGCCGAGTTCCCCCGTAAATGGGTTGAGAAAGACAAATCCCGG
Organism: Deltaproteobacteria bacterium; assembly: GCA_015233285.1. The sequence continues at coordinate 4,962 of JADFYA010000002.1, forward strand.
CATCTCAGCCCCATGGGTCAGGTATAGGGTGATAGCAACTTTTTCTTTTTCGATTCTAAAACGGTCATCCATGTTTTGATTCCTAGGATCCCAAACCGGGTGAATACGATCCACGCCTCCTCTAATTCTTGCCCAACTCCCGGAGACATTCACGATAGACCTTATAAAAACGAATGTTATCGGCAATTATTTTTTCAATAATCGGTTTAAAATTTTGTGAATCTTTATTATTGATTAAGGCGTTGACGCTTTTGATGAATGCGGCCATATTATCAAAGGTCCGATATTTGTCCACCAAGACAATAACGACAATCTTCCGCCGAATGGCCATGGGCAGGTCGACCAGGTAGTCAAGCACGGGATTGTCCTCCATTGAGGCACTGGGAAAGGTCTCATCCGTCAGAACAACCTCATATTGGGTAAACCGGACTTTGTTGGCCGCATCCAGCGGGTCCTTAGCTCGGCTGACTTTGTAGCCAAGTTCTTCCAGGGCCGTTACGACCTTGTCCCGAGTTGGCGGATGAAGCACGCAAACCAGCGCGGGCTTGGCCCCCTCTTCAAAAAAATCCAGGTCCTTAACATAATCAAGGGAAAAGGATGGTTCTTCCGCTTCCGGTCGTGGTTTAGGTTGAATAGATATCTTTCCCTGACATTTGGGACAGGTTAGAGATACCGGCCGGTCGGGGGGGATTTTGTCGTCCGGGATCTTCAGTCGCGTATTACAATTTTGGCAGGTAATCTCCATACTCGTTTCTCATCGTCCTCATAAATCTTGATCGGATCGAATCATATTCTTCTTGCTCATCGCTAACCGGTTAACCCAAGGTGCGGGTCCTTTTGGCCCCCTTTGGTCCCGTGCTCCCACTTTGACTGTAACTTGTGTCCAGACCCAGGTCTTCAATATCTGTTGTCTTCTCTCCCCGGGAGGACTTGATATAATCAATTCCTCGGCCGACCACCGGTTTCCTGGAGGCATAAGCCATGGCTGTTTCATCAGTAATTATCTTATGCTGAAATTGTTCTAAGATATGGCTGTCAAATGTCTTCATGCCATGAGTCTCGCCCTGGGAGATAATATCATAAAATGACTTATTCTCACTCTCGCCATTAAGGATAACTTCTTTAGACCGGATGTTGTTATAAAGGATCTCAAAAACCGCCACCCGGCCGCCACCGACTCTGGGCAAAAGCCTTTGACCGACAATCCATCGTACCGTATCGGCCAGGCGGACTCGAATTTGGCTCTCTTCGTTGGAGTCAAACATACCGATTATCCGGTTTATGGTCTGGCCGGCATCCACTGTATGCAAGGTACTAAAGACCAGGTGGCCGGTTTCGGCCGCGCTCATGGCGATTTCCACCGTCTCCCGATCCCGCATTTCGCCGACCAGGATTATCTTCGGCGCTTGCCTCAGGGCCGCCCGCAGCCCACCTGCAAACGTATCAAAATCAGTGCCTAATTCTCTTTGATTAAATGTGGCGACTTTATGAGAATGGACGAACTCGACCGGATCTTCCAAAGTCACGATATGAACCGGCTGGGTCTCGTTAATTGCGTCCAATAAGGCGGCCAAAGAAGTAGACTTACCACTCCCGGTAGCTCCGGTGACCAGCACGATACCGTTTTTTTCTTTGGCGATGTTCATGAATACTTTAGGCAAATTGAGATCGGCAATGGTCGGCACAATGGTCTCGAGTCGTCTCAGCACCGATGAATAACATTGCCGTTGGGAAAAAATGTTCACCCTGAAGCGAGCTTTTCCGGGGAGATAATAGGACAAGTCGCACGACCCGGCACTAATCAGGTTTTTAGTCAGGCGCCGGTCGGAATTGATCATATTCAAAACAAAGATTTCAGTTTGAAAAGCGGTCAGGTTTTCTATCGGCGGGTTGGTCTCCACCGGCATGAGTACGCCGTCCGTTTCGACCTGGAAAGGACGACCCACGGTGATATTCAGATCCGATACCCCTTTGTGGGATATCAACATAGTGGTCAAGAATTGATCGATTTCATTCTTGGTCATGTTCACCCCTAAACTTGCCTTCACCATCTTGGTGTGAAAGCTGTGGGACCCGGGGCCCTGGTGTAGAGTCTTCAGGTATGATTTACCAACGAACTCTGTTGCCGGCTACAGGAGCTAGGCTTCAGTGAAATCGGCCGGGGGCGCGCTCAAAAACTGCAGAAACTTGTTTTTATCGATGGCCTTATTATAGGCTTCTTCGGGACCGATAATCTTTTTCTTAACAAATTCCATGATGGCGTCATCCAGGGATTGCATCCCAAATTTCTTACCAGTCTGGATGGCTGAAGGAATTTGGAAAACTTTGGCTTCACGGATAAGATTTCGCACGGCCGTGGTGGCGATCATGATCTCCAGCGCAGCCACTCGGCCTTTTTTGTCAATTCTCTTGAACAAAGTCTGGGCGATAACCGCTCGGAGGCCGTCGGCCAAAGAAGACCGAACCTGGCCCTGCTGATTGGCCGGAAAGATATCGATCACCCGGTCGATGGTTTTGGCCGCGCTGGTCGTATGCAGAGTTCCAAACACCAGGTGGCCCGTATTGGATGCTTCCAAGGCCAGAGAGATGGTCTCCAGATCCCGCATTTCCCCAACCAGGATGATATCCGGATCCTGCCGCAAGGCCCCGCGCAAGGCCGCCGAAAAACTCTTGGTGTGGAGATGGACTTCACGGTGATTTATGATACAACCTTGAGGTCTGTGAACAAATTCAATGGGGTCTTCAATGGTGATGATGTGATCTCGCCGAATCTTGTTGGCCTCGTCAACGATTGCCGCCAGGGTGGTCGATTTACCGCTACCCGTCGGCCCGGTAACTAGAACCATACCTTTGGGAAGGGTCGCCAACTTCTTCACTACGTTTGGTAAACCCAACTGATCAGCCGTCAGAACTTCACTTGGGATTTCCCGGAATACCGCTCCCACCCCATTTTTTTGCCTGAAATAATTGGCTCGATACCTGGCCAATCCCGGTATTTCATACCCAAAATCTATGTCTCCGGTTTCCTCGAATTCCTTTATTTTTTCTTCCGTTGTGATCTCATAGAGCAAGCTTTTCAATTCGTCATTAGACAGAACATGATATTTAACTCGCTCAACCTCGCCACGGATTCTCATAGCCGGTTGAGTACCCGCCGCCAAATGCAAGTCAGACCCGCCTTGTTCATGAAGTAGTTTGAAAAAGGCATCGATCCGGGCCATCTACTCTCTCCTTAACTATCCGTTTGTGATTCAATCATGAAAAAAATCGATCCGCCGGCCGAACGTCTATGTGTCGTGAAAGAAAAAGCGACCGGCCCAATCCCAACTCCTCCAACCTCAGTCTACGGCCGGCTACCTTGACCAGCGGCCATTCCGCTCCCGCCGCAACTCAATGACCTCTATCCGGCCCCGATCCTTCACCCGCAAGTTAAGCACACAACTTACAGCCGAAATGATCACCGACCCGAGAATAGCCGATAAAAAATTGGACACATAGAATCCTTTGACCAGGGAAGAGACCAATTGAAGCATTAATCCGTTAAGAACCAGGGCAAACAATCCCAAGGTCAAGACGGTCAGCGGGAGAGTCAACAAAAAAAGGACCGGCCTGATAAAGGCATTCAAAATACCCAGAATCGCGGCCGCAACCAACGCGGAAGCAAAATCCTGAACGTAAATGCCGGGTATTAAAAAAGAAGCCAGGATCAACGCCATGGTCATGATTAGCCATCTGATCAAAATCCCATTCATGTTTACCTTCTAGGCCGGGTATTTCTCCCCAACCCCCAACACGGGAACCACCATGTGACCATATTTATTTCAGGCTCACCCTATCCGAGGCCGGCCGGCCAGGCTGGTCCAACCGGAAAACCTGGCGATTTTGATCATTAAATAATATTTTATACCATACCCCAGGTACAAAAACAAGACCTTTTGATTTTCATGCGGCTTGTTCAGCACCGGATCCGAAAACCCGGACCCCGGCCCCTCACGCGGCTATTGGCCGAATACTCGTTTAAAAACAGTGTCAACATGTTTCAAGTGATAAGCCAGATCAAAGAGATGATCCAACTCTTCCCGGTTGAGAAACCTGGTGATGTCGGGATCCGCGGCCAGTAGTTCTTTGAAGTCCGCCTGGGTTTCCCAAGACTTCATCGCCTTGGCCTGGACCAACGCGTAAGCATCTTCCCGAATGCACCCTTTGTCTATCAAAGCCAACAAGACTTGTTGGGAGAAAAATAGACCCTTAGTCCGATCCAGATTTTCCCGCATTCGATCCGGGTAGACCACCAACCGTTTAATCAAGCCGGTTATCCGGTTTAGCATATAGTCAAGCAGAATGGTGCTGTCCGGCCCGATGACTCGTTCCACCGACGAATGGCTGATATCGCGCTCGTGCCACAAAGCCTCGTTCTCCAGGGCGGCCATGGCATAGGACCGGATAAGTCGAGACAGACCGGAGATATTCTCACTGCCGATAGGATTGCGTTTGTGGGGCATGGCCGATGAACCCTTTTGGCCCTGGCTGAACGGTTCTTCCGCCTCCATGACTTCCGTCCGCTGGAGATGGCGGATTTCCACGGACATCTTCTCCAATGTCCCGGCCACTATGGCCAGTGTGGTAAAGTATTGGGCATGCCGATCCCGTTGCAGTATCTGGGTAGATGCCGGCGCCGGGGTCAGCCTCAATTCCTGACAGACTAATTCCTCCACTTTCGGCGGAATGTTGGCAAAGGTGCCCACGGCCCCGGAGACCATCCCATAATTAATGACCTCCCTGGCTTGTCTCAACCGAGTCTCATTCCTGGCCATTTCGTCATACCATACGGCCAGTTTCAGCCCAAATGTAATTGGTTCGGCATGGATGCCATGGGACCGGCCGATCATCAGGGTCTCTTTGTGTTCAAATGCCCTGTCCTTGATGGCCTCCTTTAAGGCTAAGACGTCATCGATCAAAATGTCCATAGCCTCCCGCAACTGGAGAGCGAAACCGGTGTCAAGCACATCCGAAGAGGTCATCCCCATATGCACATATCGGGAGGATGGTCCGATGTTTTCGGCCAGATTGGTCGTGAAGGCAATCACGTCATGTTTGGTGACCTGCTCAATTTCATCAATTCGTTTTACATCAAAGGCAGCCTTCAGCGCAATCTCGGTTGCGGCTGATCGAGGGATCATACCCAGTTCGGCCATGGCCCGCACCACGGCCAACTCCACTTCCAGCCACTTCCGATACTTGTTCTCAAGCGCCCAAATGTGCCCCATGTTACTTCTAGTATAGCGTTCAATCATGTCAAACTCCTCAATTTTAGACCAGATAAACTGGAAAACAAAAACGGCCGCCCTCAAGTCAGCGACGTCGCCGTCACCGGCTCGGCTAGTGGGTCTGCGGAGCACATGCCGCTATTGACTGTCACTAAACTAAATTTCTGATAGTTAGTCAACTTCATTATCCTTGGACGCTTCCGCCACCGCGGTCTTGAAGAAGTCTTCCAGTTCCCGGACTACCTGGATATCCTCAAATATCAGGTGATTATTACTCATAATTTTCTGGTGGATATCTTCCCGGTAAAGACTATCCGTGCCCAGTCGGACAGCCAGGTCTATGTACTCCTGAAGGCTGGAGGCGACACAATCATTCATCTCCATCTTCCGATAAAGGGCGCCGGTCATCCGACCCCGCATGAACTGTCCCGGCCAGGTCACAATTGGAATCCCCACAGCCAGTCCTTCATAGGTGGTGTTCCCTCCCCCAAAAGGAAAGGTGTCCAACATCACGTCCGACCCGGCCATGAGGCTCAGGTAATCATCAAAAGCCATTCGAGGCAAAAAGATCACTCTATCGGCCACATCAGGCATAGTCTGCTTAAACCGTTGGGCCAACAAATCGCTCCAGTGTTTATGAGGCCCATGCACCAAAACTATCAATCCGGCCCCATCGGCCCGCAGTATTTCCGCCATGGCCTGATCAAACTCTGGGTGAATTTTATAGAGACTCTGGGGGCAGATATAGATATGCCGATCTCCAGGTAGATTAAAATGCGACCTATCCTGAAATCCGTCGGGTAAGACCGGCCGATAGTAATAGGCCGGCGGAGAAGTCAACCGGATTAATCTTTCGGTGTAGTGACCGTCACCGGCCGGGGTCTCAAACCCATCACAGGAGATGAAATAGTCAACCGTATCAATCCCCGTGGTCACCGGATGGCCCCAGGTGACGCACTGCACCGGAGCCAATCGTGAAAAAGCCAGAAAATAAGTCACCGTATCCATTCCGATGTCGGTGAACAGGAGGACGTCCAATTCCTGCCGGATGACCACCTGCCGGATGACCTCCAAATCTCCGGTTAAATCAAAGAAAACATCGGCGCTGCTTCTGATAAAATTTGAAATTTCATCTTGATGCCGACCAATTGAAAACACCGTCACGGCAAAGCGTTCCCGCGACAGTTGGGCGATCAAGCCGCGGCAGATCTTTCCGATGGTATGGTTTCTGAAATGTGACGAAATAAAACCAATCTTAATTTTTCGATGCTCAGCCCCGTCGGGTTTCATCACGGGCAGGGGTGAAGGACGATAAGCGGAACGAATCACAGCCGCCAGTTGCCGCTGCACTGAAATATCATTTAACCCCTGGTAAACTGATAAAAAATTGCTCACGCCGATCTCGACCAGCGGGTGGTCTATGGTCAAGGTTTCGTTGCTCAGGGCCATTAGTTCATCTTCGAGACGTTGGCGGCATCTGGTTAAATCAGCCATCGACTCATAGACCCGAGGCAATACCAGCGCTTTTCTTATTTTTAACCCGGAGGTGGGGCTGAGGCTCAACGCCTGGGAAAACGCGGCGATGGCTTCCTCGGCTTTTCCTTGTTCCGCCGTTAGGCTTCCCAAATTGTAAAATGCCCGGTAAAAGTCAGGCTTTATTCGGGTCGCCTCCTGATAATGGGCCACCGCCAGATCAAACTCGGAAATATTCTTGTATGCCACGCCCAGATTGAAATGGGTCATAAAATCATTAGGTTTAATCCTAACCAGAGCTAGATACTGTTCAATTGCCCCAGCGTAGTCGCCGTGCTCGAAAAGCAGGCTGCTCAGGTTGTATCGGGCCTCAGCAAAATTAGAGTCTGAGTCAATCGCTTGCCGGTACCGTTCGCCGGCCTCACCGTCATGACCCATTTTCTTTAAGATAATGCCTAAATTATAGTACGCCTGAGTATAGTCCGGGCGCAATCGAATGGCCTCTTGGTATTCCCCCCTGGCCTCATTCAAGCGTCCCGCCAAACCCAACGCCACTCCCTTATTCAAGTGAAAATCAGGTGAATCCGGGGCTAAGGCCAGGGCCCGGTCGAAATAGTCCACAGCCTGCTCCAACCGGCTGCGCCGGATTTGAACCAACCCCAGGAGATGCCAGGCATGGGCAAAATTAGGGTCCTTATCTAATAATTGCCGCCCCATTGTCTCGGCCCGGTTTAACTGTCCAGCCTTGAAACATTGTTCCGCCTCGATCAAGGAATTCATCAGTTCAGGAGGGTTGTCCACCACTGTTGGCTGTGCGGGCCTACTTTTTTTGCGTACTTTTATTTTTATCTTGCTCATCTGATTATAACTCTTCAAAAAAAGTTCATAGGAGGATGTTTGGTCAGGTAATCGGACAACTGGGAATAAAGGACCTGGTCCGGCTTAGAACGGCCGGAAGGAATATCGGGCTGGATGTTTTTATGTGGCGAAGGGCCATCGCTGAGTGGCCATGGCCCTTCGCTTGATGAAATGATGCTCCGGAGGTTTGCCGACTCTAGACGGCATTGCGTAGACTAGGACCTGATTTCTTCAGATCTCTTGGCCCGAATGCGGGCTAAAACCGTTTGAGCTTGAGCATCAGCCCCCGGAGCGGCTCCGGCGATAAGTGATTCCATCGAGTCTTCTTTGGATGCGGTGGAAATTTGATCCTTGGCATCCAGAAGTTGTGTCTGGGCAACTTGCCGTTCACGCATCTCCTTCAATTTATTCAAGCCACTACCATCAAAATGTTTGGAGGTTATTTCCCGGCCCTTATTCACGTTATGAGTAGACTTGATCTGCCGGGCGATCCGTTCGGCCTCGTCCTTGCCGGTAATGGCTTTTTTCCAATTCGTTTGAGCGATATCGACGTTTTTCTTGTGTTCCGCCATGTCAGCCCGAACCACCTCTAAATCTTGCTCCAGTTGGACTATCTTGTTGGCGCATTCCAAGGCTTTGTCCTGATTTCCGGAAGAGTCGTAACCAGTCGCGGCATTCTCCAACTGCCGGATCAAGCCTTCCAAGCGTTTCGCCTCCCGATCGGCCGCGTTATACATCTGCAGTATTTCTGCATAACGTTCTTCATACTCTTTGATGCTTTTTTCATATCTCTTCACTTCTTGCATAGCTTGATTGGGTCTGTCCGAATCTTCCACCCAATCCTCGACGCTATCCTTCTTGCCCATGATCCAGTTGGCCAGGCTTCTACCAAATCCTATTGCCATATGTTTATTCCTCCATACTCATTAGCCTTAATGGTTGAACGACTACCTTGCATCATCGGAAAATCAAAAAACCATGTTCAAGCCACGCCGGGTCTATTTGGACCCCGCAATGGCATTTTCCACTAGAGTCAAAACCGCCTCCTGTCCATCGAGCAGGGCGTCCAAAATCGCCTCCAATTCCTGCACATCAAGTCCTTCCAGGTCCCGTTTCTCCGTTACGACAATCATCACATTGTTCGGATTGCTGTAGGTATCGCGGCCAATCGCAACACCCTTCAGATAAGTTGCCACCTCCAGAAGTTGATTCTTGATTTCCAGTTGTTTTTCCAGGGGCAAGTGGGTGATCTGTTTTTCCTCACATACATTAACCTGAAAAAACATCTCTCCATTACGTATGGATAGGAAAACCGTCAACTCTCTCGCCCCTCCGGGCATGGCTTTAACAATCTTGTAGGCCCCGTGATCAGGTTCCTCAGTCAAGGGCAGAACGACATAACCGGCTTCGGCCAAAACAACGCCCAGGTGCCTGTACTGGGTCTTGCGTATCATAATATCCACGACATGTTCCTCCGATTTCCTTTTGTTATGATTAATGACCTTAACAGACTAAAGCCAAGTCAAATCTTCCCGTCAAATACCTAATACCGTCTCCAATTCTGCTATGATCGAAAGTGTTTTGGGAAAAGTATTGTTCAATTCATGGAGCGTAAGGTTCAACGTCCCTTTCCTATGTACAACCGCATGACGGGCTTTCATAATGTTGTCCCAGGCCACGTGAGATTCAGTATTCAACACCCTGGAATTAAAAGTCTCTTTATAATCTTGACCAAAACGAGCCAGGGTTTCAGTGATCTTGCTGAGGTCGGGACTTCTAAACTTTTGAGCTATCATCGCCCCGACATATGACGATATGTGCGGATCGTTGCACTTGTCCGCTCTTTTCTGGAACATACTCTCGATTAGTGCCTCATACTCCGATACAATCAACAGGACTACCCCTGCCACAAGATATGCCTCTAGTTCAGGTGAGGCCGAGTCATCGTCAGGTAGCGACTGAACGTGCTGCAAACATGTATTAATGGCATTTTGCAACGGTACCGCGAACATGGAATCACCCAAATAATTTATTTTCGGATAACATAATCCGGCGCGCGACCACGACCTCGTCGGTTGTACCGTCCTCTATGGATTTTAAGAAACTTCCTTCAGCCTTGAGCTTTGAGAATCTGTCCTTCAGATCATGTGGTATCGAGTGCCTGTTCTTAGCAAATGCGATAGAAACACAGTCAAAAGCCGCTGCATTGAGGCCGCTTTTGAAATGAAATGGCCGTGGCCCCAAGGTGCCGCGAATAAGTGAGACCGTATCATCAAATAGCCTTCGAGCGTCTTCGATGGATATGATTCTTCCGTGTCGGTTATCGCTCATAAAGTTTGATAAAAAATCCTTCATCGGCTTGCCGTATTTCTGAGAATTGCAGTATAATGCGAAGAACCGGAGGATTAGTTCAACGTCACGCTGCCTCTTGTCGGGTTCTTGCTTTCCGAATATCTCTCTCCAGCCTTTATTATTGTTCAATTCTGCCAAAAGCTCTTTAAATTCGCCATGATAAATACAATTACGAATTTCCTGGCCAACAAGTGGGGTGCCCCCCGTATTTAGTCGCTCGAAAATATGAAAGACGCTTGAACTCCCCTCTGGGTCGATTTGTTTCACAATAAACGCTCTTAGGACTGAATCGTTCAGCTTATTGAACGCGGCCTCATTAGATTCTTTCAAGTTTTCATACTTCTTTTCATAAAATGGGCTGCTTTTATTGAGACCTTTTAGCTGGAACTCCGCCCTGTTGCCTCGATTGGGTTCACCGAAGTAGCCTTCCATAAAGTAATAAATACTGAGCAACCTTTGCTGACCGTCAATCATCACGAATTTGTTAGTCTCCGGTTCCAGATAGAGAAATATCGCCGGAACGGGAAGCCCCAAGAGGAATGATTCGATTAGTCGGCTGGCCTGGTTTATCGTCCAAACGAATTTTCGTTCGAATCCTGGAATAAAAATAGAACCCTTGCGGTACTTAGCGACTATCCCTTCCAAGGTATAATCAGCAGGATAGGTTATAACCTCGAATGAGGCCGGCGAACTTTCAGCGTCTTCCTCTTCACTTGATACCCGTTCGAGGGTTTCCTCGTCTTCATTCCTCATTTTTTGACCTTTCATCACCTATGCAATTCTAAGCCTTCGGCGCCGGTAAGAATGAGATTTCCGTGGCGATAAGCTCAATCCCGGTTTGAAGCAAAATCCAGCCGTCGTCGGTATCCATTTCAATGTGCAGGTATTCATCCTGGCCGTCATTTCTCTTGCGGGAATAGGCCCAAATCTCGAACGTTTTTTCCGTAACAGAATCAAATGGGTCCTCGACGATGGTCACCTGAGCTTTGATCGGCGCCTTCGTTCTTAAAGAGTTGGTGTAGATAAGGCCGTTGGGGTCCGGCAGGTCCGGGCCGCCCAATTCATGATAGAAATCCTCATTAAAGCCGAATTCATCGACCAAAGTGAAGAGAAAGTATTTTAACTCCTTGGTTTTATCTTCGGCGGCTATCTCCAGTATCCGGTTCTGGTCGCCATCTTCAATCAAACAACGCAGAATTTGGTCGTAGCCCTTATCGTACAGGGCCACCGCCTTGATCTCAAATTGCCCCTTAAGCTCTACGCCGTCGATCAGGACATAACCACCCACCTGGGCATGAACCGGATTAAATGACAAGGTGTCATCATTTCGGACCGGCTTTTCTTTTCCCCTATCCCGCCATTTTTCGTAGAGAGTTTTTCCCTCAGGATCGCCTAAGATAACGTCTTTTAGTCCCATATATCCTTCTGTCAGATCTGGTGATGGTATCTGTTGATCCCAACTCCTGTGCGAGCTAGGATCGGCGAATAAAAATGAACCAAGCCCCAAAGCATAACAGGGCCAGGAGTAAGTAGGTGCCTGCCCCCCAGCCGCTGTCTTTCTTTGGCTCGCGGGCCGCCACGGGCCTAACCTTGGATGCCCCGGCCGCCTCGGGTCGGGCCTGCCCGGCGAAAACCTTGTCCGGGTTTTGTTCAACGTATTCTTTGGAGTACTGGATGTCCGGGTCCACGTTGGGATCAACGTAATTAGGATCTCGAGGGACGCCTTTGGCTTCCAGGGCCTTCACCCGCCTCTCCATATCGGCCATTTGTTGTTGATCGAACATATTTCGTTGTTGGGATAGGGTATTCCAGTGGTGATACCAGAAGAGATCCGAGGCCATCATCAAAAAGGCCATATCCCAGATCCCGACGGAGTGAAACCCCCAGATGGGATAGCCGTACCCGCCCCAATAATTTGCCTGATAATAGGTCGGTGCCAGGCGGCGCTGGTATGTCGTATTCGGGCCATAATAACTGTTGACTCTGGAGGTCCGGGTCTGGTTAGCCTGATCTTGGGCCCGGGAAATAGATTCTCTGGAAGGTGCTTGCCCGGTTCGCTGCTTGTAGTCCTGGTAATTTTGTTTGGATTGCTGTCTGTCCATGGCTTTGGCGTCTGTGGAGCTGCGCGCGGATCCGGCCGAGGGAGAACCACCAGTTACGCCGGTCTTGCCCCATCCGCCTTTGGTGCTCGTTTGACTGGACGAGCTCCCTGCACTCGAAGATCTGGACGAGGACGAACTGCTATATGATCGGCCTCCGGAAGACCCACCTCGACTGCTGCTCCCGCCTCCAAACCCCTTGGCCCAAATCTCCGCCGGCGGCATGGCCAAAAGTATTCCCAGGCAGAATATGATCATCAAGTAGCAGATTCGAGCTCTTTGATGTGTAAGACATGCGTTGGTCTTCATGGTCGCACCTTCTTGTTTATACATTGTTACTGAAGCAGAGGACCGGCCTTCATTCCGAAAAGGCCTCCCAACTGCGTTCATCTACATAAAATAAGTCAAGGCCAAGGCCGACAAAACCATCAGGCCGCCGGAAACCATACCGACCCCGGCGTTTTTGTCTCGGACGATTAAAGTGGTTACGCTGCCCCTGATAAAGATAAACCCGATCACCCAGCGGAACAACAAAAGGATGACCACGGCAATGGGCAAGTACGCGGCCAACGCCAACAAATCATGAGTCCAGGAGATAAAGTCGCCGGAAATGGCCTGGCGGAAAAGAATGCCGAAGGCCAACAACACCCCGGCCATGTCCCATCCTACAGCCCGGTTGTCTTGAAGCAGTTCGGCATCGTCGTCATAAGGAGTCAGCTTTTTATAGGCCCAGGCCACCAAAATAAATCCCACCTGTCCGATCAGATACCAAATCAAGGTGACCGACCAGCCCGAATCCAGGTCATTGAAGACGCCGTTGATGACCAGTCCGGAAGCCACCGCAGATCCAGCCCGGACACAAGCCACTGCTTGATTTCCGAGTTTGGAACCTGCCGCGGCTGAGACCTTTTTGTCGGCAGACCCGACGGCAACGGTAGCCGGTTCAGGGACGGCCATTTCTTTGACATCGTTTATGCCGAACAGAATGGTCACGTCGCAGAAAAACAGGCCCAGATGAACCAGGGCCAGAGAGGCCAGGCCCAGGAGACATAGCCAGCCGATGGACGACTTCACTCCCTCGGCATGAATAGCTCCCGAGAACCCGATGAACACTCCAATGTAATACCCCAGATACATAATGGCCATGGCCTGATTATTATAATCAGAGATCTGCTTCTCCGCGTTGACGCCGTGAAACCACTTCAACCGCAAATCCATGACCACCTTGGCCATGAACAAAAGAAGCAAGGTCAAGGGTAATTGAACTACAAGATCAGTCAATCCGGCAACTATTGTATTCCATAGGCCCATAATGTAAACTCGCTTCAGTTGATAAGGTTCATTATCGGGGTTAACCTTCTTGCGCCCACAATCGGAATAAATTCTACCATTCTTATTCGTCCGGGTCAAGCCGGGTTCTGATATCGCGTTAGAAGCGGTTAGGGGTAAGCAACTATGTTAACAGTTAGTTAAGGTAGGATGAGGAAGGACGCTCCGCCATCATAAGCCCCGTTTGGGGTGGCCTGGCCGGAGTATCCGAAAGGCTAGCCCAAAGAGGTTGATGAGGCCGCAATAACGTTAGAGAATTATTTTGATATAGGATTTGTCTTTAAGACCCTTCAACCATATATCATATCGCTGTTTTAATTCCTCTCGATAGAGCTTCTCGTGGATAGTGTCCCGGACGTCTTCCAATGTCTTCTGCCGGCCATCGGATCTTTTGGTAACCATCAAAATCTGCAAGCCGGTTGCTGTTTCTAGGATGTCACTCGGTTCACCTTTCTTGAGCTTGGAAATTGCGTTCTTCATCTCCGCGCTCATATCTTCTTCGCGCACCAGTCCCAGATCCCCACCTTCACGAGCCGTCGGAGCTTCCGAGTATTCAGCAGCAATCTTGGCAAAATCCGCTCCGGCCCGGAGCTTTTCCAAAACCGTTTCGGCCTTTTTTCTGGCCTCGTGTTTCGCCGTCGCGGTGGCATTTTCAGGAATTCCAATAAAGATATGTTTTACGCCAACCTGATTTTGACCTTCAAACTGATCTTTATTCTTTTGGTAATATTCTTTAATTTTTTCCTCGGGAATGACAATTTTTGCTTTTATCTCAGAATTAAGCAGCTTAGCCTTTAGAATTTCTTCCCTGATCTCTTGTTGGTAGTCCTTAATGGTCATTCCTTTGGCTTTCAGCATTCTTTCCAGGTCATTTTCAGTCATGAAATTGTCTTGTTTCGCCTTAGCCAGCGCGGCTGCCACCTCTTGTTCACTGACTTTAACCTTTAGCCGTTCAATTTCTTTTTCGGCCAGCTTTTGATTGATCATAAGATCGAGAGCACTTTGGGTGATCGTATATATTTTTTCCTGATTTTCCGACAACCGGGGGTCTAACTGCATTCGTTGCAAAACGGGCATGAGTTTATCGGATAGTTCGGAGTAGGTGATAACGTCATCATTGACAATGGCCACGATGCGATCAAGCACTTCGGCCAATCCGATAGTTGACAAGATAGCCCAAAAAGTGATCACGAAAAACAAGTAAGTAATCTTATGACGCCGAATCATCAGAGTAAACCCTCCGGTTGTTTGTTATTGAAAATTAAACACTTCCCGATTTATCTTAATTACCGCTTGGAAAGACAAATCCCTGATCCATTCTTGATAAGCCTGTTTCCCTTTTTCATGGTGGAGCATCTTCAAGATGTTGTCTCTGACCTCGCTCAAAGGCTGCCGGCGGGGGGGTTGGACGGCCTCGACCAGAAACAGATGAACACCGTAAGTATATTCTATTGGTTCGCTGACCCCTCCGACAGACAATCCCTTCACCGCTTCCCGGCACTGCGGTGGAAGACGGTCCCGCGATAGCAGCCCCAAATTATGGATCTCCAGGCCGGGAATCTGCCGCCCCACCTTTACTAACGCCTCGTTATTCCAGTTTGCCTTCACAAGTTTGTCGTGGATGCGTTGGGCAATTTCCATCGAGGGGCAGGTAATTTCTTTTACCCGAACTTGCTCCGGCAAGTCAAATACCGCCAAATTTTTCTGATAATATTCTACAATTTCTTCCTGGGATATTTTTATCCGGTCAGACACCAGACGGCTAACCGTCTTTTGCAGAATCAACCTCTGCCTGAGGGCTTCTTTCCATTGGTCATAGTCAACATAACGGTCAATGATTGCTTGCTGGAAGCTGTCTCCCGGGTAGTCACTTTTAACGGAGGCAATGGCCGCGTCAACCTCTTGAGGAGGCACTTCAAT
>JADFYA010000002.1:20359-37733 GCA_015233285.1 Deltaproteobacteria bacterium
TGAGGGCTTCTTTCCATTGGTCATAGTCAACATAACGGTCAATGATTGCTTGCTGGAAGCTGTCTCCCGGGTAGTCACTTTTAACGGAGGCAATGGCCGCGTCAACCTCTTGAGGAGGCACTTCAATCCCCATTCGCCTCGCCTCACATAGGATCAGTTTTTCTTCAATCAACTGATCCAACACTTCTTGCCGGATCCGGGTAATCTCGGCCGGATCGGCCGGAGACGGGGTGAACTCATCGGCCATCCGCCGATCACACTCCCGGTAGAATTCAGCGGTAGTAATAAGTTGGTCATTCACCTTGGCCGCCAGGGGAACATCCGTGTGGTCTGCCGACCGGCATCCGGCCAACAGAAATAGACCCATGGCCAGCCCCAGGCAGACCGTCGAATAGCCGCTATTCCACCTTTCCGGCTGAATAAACTTATGAAACATTAACATCAAGGAGTAGCTCTTGCAAGCTTTTTTTGGCGGCCTGAAGAACACTGAGCCCGTCTTCGACCGGTTTGAAGATTTTAAAAATATTATTTGGATCCAGTTGATAGGCCTGAGGATAAGCCTGACTCAGTTTTATAATTTTATCTATATTTAGGGCTGTTTGATCATCAAACGAAAAGACCATGGCGGCCGTGTCCAGTTTCGCCTGGTGAACTTTATGTTGCCGCATCAGTATCCTTAACGTGATAAGATCAATCAAATTTTTGACCTCAACCGGAGGTTCGCCGAACCGATCCGATATTTCTTCTCTCACGTCGGCAAGTTCCTCCTCACTTCTGATCGAGGATAATCGTTTATACAGATTCAGGCGTTGATTTACATCCGGGACATAGCTTTCGGGCAAATACGCTGAGATTCCAATCTTGATCTCCGGTTCTATTTCTTCGGCCAGGTCCTCCCCTTTCAATTCTCGAATCGTCTGTTCAATTAATTCTAAGTACATTTCATATCCCACTTCGGAGATATGACCCGATTGACTGGCCCCCAAGACATTGCCCGCGCCTCTGATCTGAAGATCATGCAAAGCGATCTTGAAGCCGGAGCCTAATTCCGTGAAATCCATCAAGACCCGGAGCCGCTTTTGGGCATCCCGGGTGATGTTTGATTCTCCGGGAATAAGGAGGTAGGCATAGGCCTGGTCTTTGGACCGGCCCACGCGTCCTCTCAGTTGATAAATCTGGGCAAGACCGAACCGGTCCGCCTGGTTTATGATAATCGTATTGGCACTAGGTATATCCAGGCCGGATTCAATAATCGCGGTGGTCACCAGGACGTCGATTTCCCTATTTAAAAAGGCCATCATGACCTTTTCTAATTCCCGTTCCTTCATTTGTCCATGGGCCACTCCAAACTTGAGCTGGGGCAGCAGTTGCCGGAGATGATTGGCAATCCCCGCAATGGATTGGACCCGGTTATGGACAAAAAATACTTGACCACCCCGTTTGATTTCCCTTAAGATGGCCTCAATAATGGTGATGTCCTCAAACTTGGTGATATAGGTCTTAATCGACAACCGGTCTTCCGGCGGCGTCTCAATCGTAGAGATATCCCGGATACTCATCAAGGACATATTCAACGTTCTGGGGATGGGGGTGGCCGTCAAGGTCAAGACGTCAACCATTAATCTGAATTTCTTTAGTCTCTCTTTGTGGGCGACTCCGAAGCGCTGCTCTTCATCAATAATGATCAACCCCAGGTCCCTAAACACCACGTCATCCTGTAGGAGCCGGTGAGTCCCGATAATGACGTCAATTTTCCCCTCAGCCAGCTTGGTTAAGACGACTTTCTGGGCCTGGCGGGACTTGAAGCGGCTGATGACTTCAACCGTTACCGGATATGGCTCCATGCGCCGAGAAAAGGTTTGATAGTGCTGTTCGGCCAGAACAGTGGTGGGGACCAGCATGGCCACCTGCTTCCCATCCATCGCCGATTTGAAGGCGGCCCGAAGAGCCACTTCCGTCTTCCCAAACCCGACATCCCCACAGACCAACCGATCCATCGGACGATCTTGCAACATATCATCAATCACATCATTAATGGCCGTAACCTGATCCGGCGTCTCATCATACTCGAAAGCGGCCTCAAATTCCTGGAACACCGCATCCGGACGAGAGAAGGCATACCCCTTCCGGACCGCTCGCATGGAATAAATATTTAATAATTCCTTAGCCATGGTTTCGATAGATTGCTTAATTTTGCCCTTGGCTTTTTCCCAAGCCCGCCCGCCCAACCGGTCCACCTGGGGGATGCGGCCTTCAATCCCCATATATTTTTGAACATGTTCCAACCGATCGACCGGGATATAAAGCTTGTCGCCCCCAAAATACTCTAATAGCATGAATTCATTGGTCAAGTCACCCACGGTCAACATGGTCAGTCCCTGGTAGAGACCAATCCCGTGCTTGACGTGAACCACGAAATCACCAATTTGCAGATCAGACAGGGATTCTAAGTAGGATTTGAGCCGTTCCTTGGCCTTCCTCGCTCGTTTAGGGGCGCGCCTGGTTCCCAAGGCTTCTTCTTCAGTCAGGATTATCAGGTTTTCTTTTAGAAAAATAAATCCTTCAGTCAGATCACCAGGGTAAATAGTAATATTTCCAGGATAACCGCACTCTCCTATTTCTTTAACCGCCGCTTCCACCCGCACCGGAATACCGTAAGGTTCCATCAACTGGAAAATCTTTTCCGCCTGGTGTAAGGTCGAAGTAACCAGGCAGACCTTTACCTCCGCCTTGATCCAGTCCCAAATCATGGAGATAAATGGCGCCAGGAGGCCGTCCTTCCGGCTGTGATCACCGGACTGGATTTTCAACAACGCGGTGGTCTCAGTGTGCATAGTTAAAGACACGCCGTTATCTTGTTCCTCGCCCTGGACCTGAAGCGCTTTGATATTAACCTGGCCATAGCGTGAAACCAATTGGGCCAACTCCGCGGCCGAGAGGTAAAGCTCCGCCGGACTCAAGCAAAGCCGGCCTTTGTCCGACTCCCGGGCATATTGCTGCCCTAATTTCCATTCGAGTTCTTCGGCCTGTGTTCTAATTTCGGCTGGGTCTGAATTGATAACCAAGATGTCCGGCGGCAGGTAGTCAAATAATGTTTCCACCTGGGGATAGAATAGGGGCAAGTAGGATTCGATACCGGGGAAGTAATTGCCGCTGCGGATGTTTTCCAACGTCCTGAAATGGGTGGCTACAGCCAAGCCAACGTCTTTGGTCATCATTTCGGCCCGCTGAATGGCCAGGGCGATATTCGTTTTCTTTAAGAGGACTTCTCCACTGGGGGCGATCAGGAGTTCGCTGAGCTCGCGCAACGACCTTTGATCACTCGGGCTGAACTCCCTGATCGATTCCACCAGGTCGCCAAAGAATTCTATGCGCACCGGGTATTCGGTGGTCGGGCCAAAGACGTCCAGGAGATCACCTCGGACGCTGAAGTCCCCCCACTCTTCAACCAAGGACGTGTTCAGATATCCGGTTCTGGTCAGGTTATCTATCAGTCGCGCCCGGTCCGTTTCTTGTCCCGCGACCAGATAATCCATGGCCTCCGAAAAAGAATGCCTGGGCATCAGCTTCTGCATCAGGGCGGCCGGGTAGGAAATATAAATACCCGGTCCATTGGCCGACAAGGTGTGACAGAGGGTCCGCATTCGTTTAGCCGTGACCGTACCGGGGGGAGAAGTCTCTTGGTAAGGAAGTATTTCGTAACCTGGGAATTGGAAGACAGATCGGGCCGCGACCTCGGAACCCAAAAAAAAGGTGAGGTCATTGAACAAATTTTGGGTCTCACGCGGGGTGGGAGCGACGATCAAAAAGGACCGTTGCAGTTTCTTGAATAAATGTGATATAATAAAAGGTTGAGACGATCTGGTCAGCCCGTGCAAATAGATCGGACCAGTCCCTTGACTGACCTGCTCGGTCAATTCCGCAACGGAACATCCATCAAGAGACTTAGTGTCAGGAAACGGTGTATCCACCACAAACCGGAAAATATCTGAATGTCATTCAACTCGACCATCTGATTCAGTTGTCTATGAGACAAAAACGAGGGGATAGCTCCCCTCGCCAGGTCTCAAACTTCAAGCCACGAACAATCTATCAATCGGGCTTACTGATCAGTTCCACAGTGACGTCCTTTTTTATTCTATCCAGGGCTCCACCAATAATTTTACGTTCCTGTTCATCCACCAGTTTTTGATAAATAATACTCCGGGAATTCAAAAAGGAATTCTGTCTCCCTTCAGTTTGAGCTTCTTTTAGAATAAGGTACCAACCGTTTTGACCTTTTACCGGACGGCTTAGTTCGTTTTCGGTCAAAGCCAGAGCAACCTTCTCGACTTCCGGGTCCTTCTCACCTTTGTTAAACCAGGGGACCCAGCCGCCCTTGGGCGCGGTCGCAGTATCTTTAGAATGCTTAACGGCCAAGGCACGAAAAACATGTGGTGAAGCCAAGATTACTTTATCTTCGGCCTTAGCCTTTTCCGCACCTGCAGCCATTTGATTTGCCGGCGATTTCTTCATTTCAGCAAATAGCTTATCGGCATCTTCCTTGGTATCGACTAGAATCCAAAAAACTTTGATGGCCGGTTTATCATAGAAAGCATCTTTGTTTTTTTCGTAAAATTCTTTCATCTGCTCGTCGGTAACATTGACCTTTCCTTTGGTCAGGTTCTCAGAATAGGCCTTGGATAATATTTGGTTCTCTATTTTGGTTAATTTCTTGGCAATAGCCGGGTCTTTATCCAGCCCGGTTCGACGCGCTTCAGCGGCCAGGACCAGATTCACCAACAAACCATCCAGTGCATTCAACTTGTCGGCCTCAGTCGGTGGTTTATCGCGAAATCTGGCCGGATCGGCATACAGGATTGCATCTACATCGGCCTGGGTTACTTCTTCCCCCCCCACTCTGGCCACGACTTTATTCTTAGGGTCCATTGATTTTGTGTCTTTCTGGACTGCGTCTCTTCGGGGCCCAAGCGGAGCGAGACCGGGTTTATCATTCGTCGCGGCCAGAGCCAAAGGCGCCATCAGAAAGCACGCCAGAATAAGCAAAATTAATGTCTTACGCATGAATCCTCCTTATTTCTTTCGTTTTAAAAGCTGCCATAATAAAATAAACAGTTAAAATCTGACATCGGCTCATCAATATTGGCCCGGATAAGCATGGATTATTCACCCTGAAGGACCAAACCATCACCAGGACCGTCCGTAGAAGATTGCAGTCCAAGTTTGTCAATCGCCTTGAATACCACGGCCAGGTCATCTTAGCAAGCCAAAAAATCGAAACTACGCGTATTCTAACTGAAATAAACCTATCCCGGCCATCTGCCCAAAGATCAACCCTAACCCGCAATTCCTATATTCAAAGCCGGAAGTCTCCTATCAGGTGGGTGACAAGACCACGGCGCAGTTGGGAGCAATCCGGATCTCTGTATCAACTTACCGTCGCTAAACCGGAAAATCATATTTGGACCCGAATGTTCTTTTTATAATCCCGCCAAAAGGGCCGCCGGATAAGCGGCTCTCCAGGCTAACAATTCGTAACCGTTAAGTTTGCCGTTTGAAGCTTGACACTCTCCAGCGTTTCGCCTATATTTCCAGACCAGGCACACATCAATGTTCGCTCTGTTATTTAAGTAAGTTAAAATAAGCTACCGGCCGATAACGATTTCCGGTTTGGACCACCAACCAATTCTTAAGCGGCAAATCAACTCCTCCGTCCCTGATGTTACGAGGGAAAAACAGAAAGACAGGACCATGGATCTAAAGCAACATCTATCTGCAGAATTCCAGCTCCGTGACTGGCAAGTAGACAATGTCATCGCCTTGTTGGATGACCGGGCCACCATACCCTTCATTGCCCGTTACCGGAAAGAGGCCACCGGTGAGCTTAACGAAGTTGTTCTGCGGGAACTCAGTGACCGTTACGAATACTTGAAAGAAATAGAAGAACGCAAGGAAACCGTCCTGAAGACTATTTCAGAAATGGGTAAGCTGACTGACGACCTAAAACAAAAGATAGAAGATTGCCTGGAAAAGTCGAAGCTGGAGGACCTGTACCTGCCTTACAAACCCAAAAAGAGGACCCGGGCGTCGGCCGCCAAAGAAAAAGGATTAGAGCCACTTTTGGATTGGATATTAAGCCTTTCGGACCCTTACGCCGGTATGGAAGCCGAGGCCCAAAAATATGTTGATCTGGAAAAAGGGGTGTCTTCGGCCATTGAAGCTTTGAAAGGAGCCGCCGATATCTTTGCCGAAAGGATCGCTGAAAAGGCGGAATACCGAGATTTGGTCAGGGCGAATTTCTTGACCAAAGGTCTTTTTGTTTCCAAAGTTAAGAAAGATATGGAAACTCAAAAGACCAAATTCGAAATGTACTACGACTACCGGGTACCGGTTAAGGAAATAAAATCACACAACATGTTGGCTGTTAGGCGGGCGGAAAAAGAGGGCGTGGTCGCGTTCAAAATTGAAGCCGATGAAGATGAAATCATCAGCGCCATCTCCAGCCGAGAAATCAAGATCGGGGACGGGCCGGTGGCCGATTTTCTTAAGTCGGCAATTAAAGACGCCTATGATCGCTTGGTCAAGGTGTCTATCAGCGCCGAAGTCCGTCTCACCAAGAAAAAAGAAGCCGATTTAGAGGCGATTAAGACATTCGAGAATAATCTGAGGGAACTCCTTTTGGCTGCACCAGCCGGAAATGTCCGAGTCTTCGGAGTCGATCCCGGATTTCGGACCGGCTGTAAGGTGGCCATGCTGGACGAAACCGCCAATCTGTTAGGATATATCACCCTGCATTTGCATAAATCGCAGAGGGAAGAGGATCAAGCCAAAGAAAATCTGCTTAAGTTGATCAATACCCACCACCCGAGATTCATCGCCATCGGCAACGGGACCGCCTCCCGGGAAACCGATAAATTCATAAAGCAGGTGGTCAAAGAACTTGATACTGATGACAAACCCCATGTTTTGGTGGTCAGTGAATCCGGTGCCTCGGTTTATTCAGCCAGTGAGTGTGCCATCCATGAATTCCCCGACCTGGACGTAACCATCCGGGGCGCCGTCAGCATCGGCCGCCGACTGGTGGACCCTTTAGCCGAGATGGTCAAAATCGACCCAAAATCTTTAGGCGTGGGACAATACCAACATGACGTAGATCAAAACCTGCTAAAAAAGAAGCTGGAGGAAGTGGTGGAATCCTGCGTGAACTACGTTGGAGTCAACCTGAACACCGCCTCAGCGGAACTGTTGTCTTATGTTTCCGGGCTGACCATGAGCAACGCCCAAAAGGTCGTCAAACACCGCCAGGAAACCGGTCCTTTTAAGAACCGGCGGATGCTCCTCGACGTCGGCGGTATCGGGGCCAAAACCTTTGAACAAGCCGCCGGGTTTCTCCGGATCAAGGGTGGCGTCAACCCCTTAGACGATTCGGCCGTTCATCCCGAAAGCTACTACGTTGTAGAAAAGATGGCCCAAAAGCTCAATATCCCGGTGACCTCCCTGATCGCCAACGATGCCGTCCTCAACTCCTTGCGGGCCGAAGATTACGCCAACGAAAAAACCGGAATCACCACCATCAAAGACATCCTAGACGAACTAAGAAAGCCGGGGCGCGACCCCAGAGCCACTTTTTCGTATGCCGATTTTCGTGAAGATGTGACTGAGGTGAATGATCTTAAGGAGGGAATGGTCCTGGAGGGCGTGGTGACCAATGTCACCAACTTTGGCGCTTTTGTAGATATCGGGGTCCATCGGGACGGGTTGGTTCACGTCTCTCAACTGGCCGAGAAGTTCGTCAGCGATCCTGCGATGGTGGTCAAAATGGGGGATCGGGTAAAAGTCAAAGTACTCACCGTCGACCAGGACCTGGGCCGGATATCCTTATCCATGCGTCTTGATGCCTCAAAGACCGAACGGCAGCCTGATGCGCCAAAGACCGAACGGCGGTCTAATGCCTCCAAGCCCGAACGCGGCCCCCAAAGACTTGTCCCGACGCCGGTCAAGAAAATGGCCACCTTGGAAGATCTGGTTAAAAAATTCAACAGATAAAGAGGATAACGCAGAGGTGCGTCCTTTGCGTTATCCTCAATTATACCGGAATTATACCGGATACTGCCCCAGCAGAATATTTTCGATATCCTCCTTGAGCAAGCCCAGCCGATCCGCCATATCCGGGCGCCTCAGTTGCTCACCCAACTTGTCTATTTCACTATTTATCAAGGAAATCTCATAACAAAATCCGCAAAGGTGCCGAACCATTCCGTCCATCCCGGTCATCCGGCGAAACAAATTGAGATCATCGACCAAAAAATTACTGAATACTTCCGAGGTCAAATAATTAAAATAATCGATCCCTTTCTTCAACCTTCGGCCAAAACGTTCCAGCAAGGTGTCTGCCAGGTCGTGCCAATCGTAACCCAGGGTATTGCACCTGGAACACCGCCACAGACCGATACGTTCATCAAAATCTCTAAAAATATCCTCTCCCCCCAATAAATCGACCAGGCATTCCTCCGAGGTGATCCGGGGCAAAATATCCAAGACACTTTTGTAACTCACCTTTAAGGACAGCGCTTCCAGGTGCGGATCCAGGACCTCGGCCGTAATATTGACCTGATATGTTTCATTCACCTGAGACAAAGCCCGGTTAAACAAATCATTGGGTTCAAAGAATTTCTTTCTCTTTTTCTTGTCATAAAATCTGTGGGCGAAAACCTCCAGATCCGGCCCCAACGAAAGTAAGACTCGGTTGTAGGCCCGGCCCCGTTGACGGTGTATTTGGACCAGGTAATAATTCTGGTTCCGTTTCCTGACAATGACCATGGCCTCCTCCGGCAATTTGGAAAGAAGATTATAACCGTCCGATGCCGAATTATCCCGTTGAAAAAAGGCATAACGCAAAAGCAAAGAATGAGGACCGTTAGTTCTTAGGTTCCAACCCCAGCCGTTGCGCAATCTCGCCGGCCGTTCGCCTGACAAATTCATCAAACTTATCGCCGGTTAGAGGTCGCCCCGGCAGAGGTACTTCAGCCAGACCGGCGGGATGGACATACCGGGGTTGGTTGATCAGCTCTTTTTTTGATTTCACCTGGAATTCCGGTGGAAAGCTGTCCTGGAAGTACAATTCTTGGAATCCGATAAATTTAAGCATGTGAGCGGTGGCATCGAGTACCGCCGTTTCAGAAGAGTCTATCACCCGGTCACGGACTGCGGCCGCCAGCCCGGCCAACGATTCTCCCCCCTGGGTGCAGGCGATGTGGCCGTGGCGATTCGCCCTCATCATCCAGTCCATAATCTCCTGCTCCCTGGTTTGGACCACGAAGACTCTTTGCCGTCCGGCCAGTTCATTATATTTCCCGGCTACCTGGATAACCCGCGGCATGGACACCGGATTCCCGATCATGGCCGCCTGGGCGACTGAAGGCTTCACCGCCACAGGTTCAAATTTTCTTTTGTGATTATCCGGCTCCAAATAATACCGATAGACCGGGTCGGCATGTTCCGATTGCACGCCCACAACCTTGGGCAAGCCGTCGATAATTCCCAACTCCATGAAATTAATGAACCCCGACATAACTGCGGTAATATTCCCGGCGTTGCCGATGGGCACAAAAACCGCCTTATCAGCCACTTGATAGTCAAAATCCTGGGCGATCTCATAAGAGTAGGATTCCTGCCCTTTGATCCGCCAGGCGTTTTTGGAGTTGAGCAGAGCCACGTGGTAATTGTCGGCCAGATTCTCCACGATCTTCATGCAATCATCGAATACCCCGGGAACCTCAAAAACATTAGCTCCACTACCCAGAGGCTGGGCCAATTGTTGCGGGGTAACCTTTCCGTGTGGTAACAGCACTGAAGATTTGACCACCCCGGCCAGATAAGCCGAATATAGCGCGGCCGAAGCTGAAGTATCCCCGGTGGAAGCACAAATTGACAGGAGATTGGACAATCCCTTTTTCTTAACCAGGTGATTGATAAAACTCAGGGCCACAGCCATACCCCGATCCTTAAACGAGGCTGAGGGGTTCTGCCCATCATTCTTATAGTAGAAATGTGCTCCAACCGCCGTCTCCAAAGGGACATTTGCCTTAACCAACGGGGTGTGTCCCTCGCCTAAATAGACCACGTCCGACAAAGGGATGTTCGGCCCGACCAGCTCTTGATACCGGAAAATACCTTTAACCGCAGGAAGATTCAGCATCTTCCGGTAATCAAAGATTTTTTGCCACAGCCAGCCATCCTTCTTCTTTAAGACATCAAAACTGCGGTCAATGATCATGAATACCCCGGAGCAGGCTGGGCAAGTATACCAAAGTTCATCTACGGAAAATTCTGCCCCACAGCCTAAGCAGCGGTAGATCAAATCACCCCCCACCTGGGGTATCAAATGGGGTTGGATGTCCTGTGGAAAGTCTTCGAGTCTCATACCTATCCCTTCAACCATGCTATTATTTTTTAGTTGTACCTCGAGAGGTTATAATTTTCCTTTTGCGATGAGGCCTGGTTGCTGGTCACTTGTTGCTTGTGATAGGTCGTGTTCAACGAGTAAGCAGCAAGCAACCGGCAACCGGTGCTCGCAGAAGCGGCAGTTATGGCCTTGCTACTTAGCCGGTTTCAGCCCAGGTGGTAACATGATCTTTCCCTCGGCAATAGATTCGGGATAGACGATCACCCGGCCGCCGGCATCGGTCCATTGAAAAACACAAGCCAGCGCCGCCTTCTCCGGATCCAGGTCGTAGATAACCTGCTGACCTTCATCAAACTTGATCCGGCCCATAACTCCCAGTCGATCCGTTTTCTTCAATTCAGCCACAACTGCGTCCGGTTCCACACTCCCGGCCCGCTCAATGGCTTCAGCCAAAATATAAACGGATTCATAAGAAGGCGCCGGACCGTGCCCCGCCTCCACTGACGCCCCCCACTTTTTCTGGTAGGCCTCTTCAAATTTCTTGGACATGGGGACTTTAGCCGAAGCGATGGCGCTCCCTAATTCAAAGTTGCAATTGATCGCTCCACCAATCTTTCCGTCAAATGTCTTCCAGGCGCCCGGGCCGGTCAAGGGCGAAATGAACCCGGCCATCAAGCAGGGCAGCTTCATCGAATTCCATTGCTTGACCAGGATCCCGCTCTGGGGCATATCAAATATAGGTAAAATCACCTGGGCGCCCTTTTCCCGCGCCTTGCCCAAGGAAGAAGAGAAATCGGAGGTCCCCGTGGGATAGGATTCTTCCCCCAGGACTGTCCAACCCGCCTTTTCGAAGTAATTCTTGGTAATCAGCTCGGCGGTTTTTCTGGCCCAGGCCACATCCTGGTTCATGATATACACCTTATTGAACCCAAACTCCTTGTGAATGAAAGACATGGTGCCGATCAGATACTTGACCAAAAATTTGGCATTCAGACAGGTCCGGAAAATATATTTGTATTTGTCAGGTTCCTTTTTGATCTTGTCTTCAGATGCGGGTGACATGGCTATCGTCGCCAGGGTCGGGACCTTGTATTTAATGATCAAATCCATCCCGGCTACGAGTGCTTCGGAGCGGAATGGGCCGACCAATAATGCCGTAGGTTTCTTTTCTAAAATGATTTTTTCCAGCCCTAACAAGGCCTCGGGAACCGGGACCCCGGGCGCGGCGTCACGAATGTCGATGGATTCAACCTTCAACGGTCTCTTAACCGGGCCGACCTTGACGCCGCCTTTGGCATTAATTTCCTCTACGGCCAGGTTCACAGCTTTAAGCGCCTCTTTCCCTTCTATAAAACCAGTGGAGGTGGGTACCCCAAGGATGATTGGCTCCTGAGCATAAGCCGCGTAGCCAAAGACGTGGGCGGCCAAAAATGACAAGACCAAAAGATTTAAATAGAAAATTTTCTTCATCGCACATCCTCCCCTTCTGATTAGTTTTCCATCAAGAGACAGGTTATCTTCACTCGTCATCCTGCCAATCCTCACACCCAACCCGGTTGGCTCTCCCGCCTGGACCGGTTATTGAGACCGGGCCGGACATGGTCGGGCCAAAAGAACGCTTTTCCCATGCAGTGATTGGTTGACCTTATCAACTATTGGATAACTTATCAACTGAAATTAGAGCCCCCAAAACTTTCGTCATCCCCGTCCCAAAAAGATGTCACCGGAGACCTTTCAGCCCTGAATGACCATCGCCATGTTGGTAAAATTTCATAGCCTAATTCCTTCAAATGGAGTATAGTCAACCTATCCGGCCGGCAACCCGGTGGCCGGGCAGACGTTCCATCGTTCCCCTTTCTTCCAGCCGGGCCAATATCCGCGGCCGAACCTTCAATGTAGTTATCCGCAAATCGCAGAAGAAGGATATCTTATGTCATTAGCCGCATCAAATAACGAAAGATACACCTACCGCGACTATCTGGCCTGGGATGACGACGAGCGGTGGGAACTCATCGATGGTGCACTCTATAATATGTCACCGGCCCCAACCCGGCGGCATCAGCGCATCTCCCTGGACGTGGCTACACAGCTAAACAATTTTCTATCAGGCGGGCCGTGTGAGGTGTACGCCGCCCCCTTTGACGTCCGGCTGCCCAAAGGCGACGAGGCGGATAACCAGGTCGACACGGTCGTCCAGCCGGATATTGTGGTCATCTGCGATCCGGCCAAATTAGATGACCGGGGTTGCCGCGGCGCACCGGACTTTGTCGTGGAAATCATTTCGCCATCGACCTCGGAAAAAGACCGGACAATAAAACTAGCCCTGTACGAAAATCGGGGGGTCAAAGAGTACTGGATTATTGACCCGGAAAATAATACAATTACGGTCCACCTGCCGGGCCCGGACGGCCGATACGGTGCGCCGGTCATTCACGAAGGCCGGGGATACCTCAAGGTGGCGACCCTCCCAGGTTTAGAAATTGATCTGGACGCAGCATTTAGATGAAAATTGATAATCACGGCACCACCCGGAGCCTTTCCGGACAGTCCGAGAATGGCCCCAAGAATGGACCAATGATATCCCGAAAAAAAATCTTTTTTGCCGGAAGGTAAATGTTGACATTTGTCGGGCCTACTGTTACAGTAGCCAATTTTAGCGCTACGGCAGAGCAAGCATCAAATATAAGAAGAGAAGATGAGACGCAACGCCGGGACATTGTTATGAAACATGTTACGAAGGTTCGCCGACCGGACTGAGGGCTTGCAAAAACTTGGTTTCAAGACCCTGCAACTGGTCCCAAATCAAGGTGAACCATGGAATCGGGAGGTTGTATGAACATCATTGAACGGCTCCAACTAGAATATCTAAGAATGGACTATCCTGATTTTAAGCCGGGAGACACGGTCAAAGTCCATGTTAGGATACAAGAAGGAGAAAAAGAGCGGATCCAGGTTTTCCAGGGCGCGGTGATTAGAATCAGACACGGCCTGACCAACGCCACCTTCACCGTCCGCAAAATTTCCTACGGTATCGGTGTGGAAAGAATTTTCCCCACCAACTCACCCAGTATCGACAAGATCGAGATCGTTTCCCGAGGCCGAGTCCGCCGGGCTAAGATTTACTACATACGTAAACTTCGAGGTAAGGCGGCCAGGATTAAGGAGAAAAGATTTGCCCGTTAAAGTGGGACCACGGAATATGTCGTTGTTCCCTGATCCTGACCCGGACAAGGACCTGATCCTATTTGAAAAACTCCTCCACCATAAAGGCTACCGGGCCATTGCCGGCGTTGATGAAGCCGGACGTGGTCCGCTGGCTGGTCCGGTTGTGGCGGCGGCAGTTATTTTAAGTGATTTTGACGACCTCAATCTGGTTGATGACTCTAAAAAGCTCTCCCCAAAACAACGTCAAGCAGCTCTCCAGCAGGTTCGAGACCGGGCGACCGCGATCGGCATCGGCGTCGTTGACTGGACTGAGATCGATCAAATCAATATCTTAGCCGCATCCCTCAAGGCCATGCGTCTGGCCGTGGAATCATTAGATTTATCACCTGATTACCTGATGATTGACGGCATCTTCACCCTTAACTACGATTTGCCCCAACAAGCCATCCGGCATGGCGATGCCAGATCTTTGTCCATTGCCGCTGCCTCCATCGTGGCCAAGGTCACCCGTGATGATCTCATGCAAAACTACGATCAGCTTTACCCTGGGTATGGATTCGCCAAACACATGGGCTACGGCACGGCTGAGCATAAGCGGGCCATTGCCAAATTAGGCCCCTGCCCCATCCACCGGATGACTTTCAAAGGTGTTAAGGAATATACCGGCCCGGCCCGGGAGGCCCAGGTCAATCTGACGCTGGGTCTGCGGATGACCAAAGTCGAGGCCGGCCCCGGCAAGGCCTAGTTTGAGGCACTGACCTTAGTCACGAGGCTTAGACCAGTTATCCTCCTTCCTTAGAGCATTAAATCTCATTCGGATTCATTAATCAAGACAACCAAAGAGAGAAATCATGCCTAAGGCTCCCCCGACCGGGACCAAAGTACTCGGAACCATCGGCGAGAAGGCGGCGGCTGAGTTCCTGAAAAGGAAGGGGTATGAGATTCTGGACGTCAACTTCACCTGTCCTTTGGGCGAGCTGGATATCGTGGCCAGGGATGGCCGGACTATTGTTTTCGTGGAAGTGAAGACCCGGTCGGCCGGGCAAACAATCAGACCTAAGGACCAGGTCGGTCAGCGGAAGATCCAGCGTTTGTCGGCCCTGGCTGTTTACTATCGCAAAAAGATGAATCTCCTCCAGGTATCAGGCCGATTCGACGTCATCGGGGTGATTGCCGGTCCGGACGGGATGGAAATCGAGCACATCGAACACGCCTTTGAACTTCATCAGTCGTTTTATTACTGATCGGGTCCCGGTCAGTCCTTCCCCAGGAATTGGCGGTCATGCCAAAGAAAAAGATAAAACCTCATCGCGACATCGCCCAGGCATCGCCCCCGGCCCTGGAAGACGGTGAACAACCAGCCGCCCCGGCAGAATATTCTGCTTCCGGCACGCTCTTCGTGGTGGCCACCCCCATCGGCAATCTCCGGGACATCACCCTGCGCGCCCTGGACGTTTTGTCCAAGGTCAACCTAATCGCGGCCGAAGACACCCGCCACACCAGAAAATTACTGTCGGCCTACGACATCCACACCCCCCTGGTCAGCTATCACGATCACAACAAGGAAACAGCCGCGCCAAAATTGACGGCCAAACTAACCGCCGGGGAAGACGTGGCCCTGGTCGTCAGCGCCGGGACTCCGGGCATCTCCGATCCGGGGTTCTACCTGGTCCGGATGGCCAAAAGTCTGGAGCTGGACGTGGTGCCCATCCCCGGTCCATGCGCCGCGGTGGCGGCCATGAGTGTCTCAGGGCTACCGACCAACCTGTTCGCCTTTGTCGGATTTTTGCCGACCAAAGCCGGACGCCGGCGGCAGCATCTCCAAGAACTCAAAGAGTTCAAAGGAACATTGGTATTTTATGAATCTCCCGGGCGTCTAATAGACACTATAGCCGACTTGATCTCCGAACTGGGGGACCGACCGGCCCTGATCGGCCGGGAAATGACCAAAGTATTTGAGACCTTTTATCAGGGTAACCTGTCTGCCCTGCGCCGCGATATGGAAGGGCAGGCGATCAAGGGAGAAATCACCTTAATCGTGACCGGGAGCACCAGTTCCGAACAAATAACCAGGGAAGAGCTGGTCGAGCGACTCGAAGATAAAATGCAAAACCAGGGATTATCCCTGAGCCTGGCCGTCCGGGAGGTGGCCCAGGAAACAAACCAAAAGAAATCCGATATCTATGAGCTGGCTCTCAATATAGACCGGACAACCGAACCTAGTCCGTAAAATCAGTAATATAGGGATTGTTTTCCCGCTCGTAACCGATTGATGACGACGGTCTGGAGCCATAATCGTGTCCCGGCCAGACGACCGTATCAGCAGGCAAAGTCAACAACTTCTCTTTAATCGATTTTAACAGCACCTTCAACGAGCCTCCCGGCAAGTCCGTCCGCCCCACCGCTTCCACAAAAAGCGTGTCACCGGTAAACACATGGCCGGGAATATACAAACAGATGCTGCCGGGGGTATGGCCAGGGGTATGCAACACGGTGACATTCAAGTCCCCGACGGTCAGGATCCGGCCGTCCCGAACGACCAGATCGGGTTTGGGGGTGAGCTTAAACCCCATAGCCAGACAAAACATTTTATTTTGCAGGCCGGTGGCTGCCGCGGCGTCCTGCTCGGACATGACTAGGGACAGTTTCATTTTTTGGGTTATGGCCGCATTCCCGCAGGTATGGTCGCCATGGGCATGGGTGTTCACCAGGTACCTAATGTTCAAGCCCAACTTCTTCACCCTAGCTATTATCCGGTCCTCATCTCCGGCCGGATCTATCAACATCCCCTCCCCGCTTCTCTCGCATCCCACAATATAACAAAACACGGACATGCGGCCGACCATCATTTGTTCAATAATCATTTTACCCTTCCTTGTTCCACTGTTAACCTGAGTTCATTGAATCCGCTGAACGATTGGTGTCAAGGCCACAATTCATCCGCAGATTGCTTCGATTTGCGCAGATTAAAAAGACTAGGATTGCAGGCGCCTGTGAGTCTCATCCATCTGCGTTCATCTGTGAAATCTGCGGATTTATTTTTGCTTCCCAATTAACAAAACTCGTCTCCGCCGGCCCAACCGGTACAACGGTATCAGGTTAAGAAGCTTGACCCCGCCCAGTAATAAAGATGCCCGCCAAATGCCCAGGACCGGGACAACCAGGATGCCGGCCAGCACCGCGCCCAGCGCCCCGCCCAGGTGGTCCGACGTCTCCAAAACCGCCGCGGCTCGACCGGCCGGATTGATCATGGCCTGATCTTGGTCCGCCGTCTCTCCCTGGCAGCCGGTCATGATCAAGGCAAACAAAACCGGAAACTGGTATCCGGCCAACATCCCGGCCAACGGGATAAGCCCCCAAAGTAATGCCTGGGGTAGCTCTCCCCGCCCCAGCCAACCCGTGGCCAGGATGACCAGGGCGAAGCATATTTCCACCACCACTAAACGCTTGACCGGTGATGACGGACAGATACGCCAGTTTGAGGCGATGTAACCGCCCGCGGCCAAACCAAACATGAACAAGGCCGTGATCAAACCCACATCTTGAAACAGCACACCGTAGGCATTCTGGAAGATGTAAAGCAGAAGTATCTGGACGGTCATGGCCGAAAATCCCGTCCCGCCGATAACCACCCCGCCCAAAACAGCCGTTGACCCGGCCCGGCACAGGACGAGGTATCCCAGCACCGCGGCCCCGAGTATGACCGGCCACCAACCCTGAATCAATTTTTCCAGCCCGGTCTTGATCCAGGCCCGGCCTTCCATCTGTTGCCAAAGCATCAGGCTGTACAAATAACTTAATGGC
>JADFYA010000300.1:0-452 GCA_015233285.1 Deltaproteobacteria bacterium
TTCAAGGGTCAATTTTCTGTCCTGGCGCAATTTCTTGACGCGTTGTCCGAAAGAAACATCTGTCCTGACGCCCTCTTTGTTCAGGCTGGCCCGGTAGGCATCGGTGATTTTTTGGAACAGCAGTTTCTTGATTTCTGTTAAGAACAGGGGCAGAAACTGTCCGGCATCCGCGACCACGCCAAAGTCGGCTTGTTGAAAAATGGGGGCATGCCGGTCTCGGTTCAACGCCACGATTGTTTTAGCTCTTTTAATTGCTGCGGTGTATTGGATGGCTCCGGAAATTCCGCAGTTGATCAACAGCTTTGGCTTGATGGTCTTGCCGGTTTGGCCGATCAGATGGTCATGGGTCGTCCAATGGGCGTCTACGGCTGGTTTCGTCGCCCCAATTTCCCCGCCCAACAGTTGGGCCAGCTCTCTAGCTAATTGAAATCCATTGCTATCCTTTAGACCTC
>JADFYA010000300.1:517-4795 GCA_015233285.1 Deltaproteobacteria bacterium
CGCACTGAGGACAGAATCTTAACCCTTTCCGTAATCCGGTCGTCATCCCGGTTAATTCGGACGACTTCACCTGCGGCCGTGTCATCGTGGGCTATTTCGGAAAAAATGCCCGGACGGATGGTGGCCATCATGGGCCGGCGTTCGTTCCAGACGATGCGAGCCAGGGATGTTCCTCCAAAGGCGGGGCTGATAGCCACCAGCCGATTTTTGGTGGTGTCCATTTCAAACTCGATGCAATCGGCGCATAGTCCGACATTGAGACGTTTGGCCAGACGCGGGGCCAGTTCCAAACCGAAATCAGAGGCGCCCAGCATAAAGTAGTCTGGTTGATACTCCTGAACCAGTCCGGAGATAACCTGGGTGAAGGTTTCCAAAAGGTAGTCGGACATGTCCGGGCGGTCAACCAATAACACTCTATGAGCGCCGTGGCTAATATATTCCCGAGCGATTTCGTCCACCTGGTGACCCAGCAGGACCACGGTAACCACGCCTTGATGGAGATCAGCCAGATGGCGTGTTTTGGCCAGAACTTGCAGTGTCAGCCGGTCTTGATAGTAGTTCCGGTGATCCCCAAAAACCCAGAAGTCAAGTTGTGCTTTCATAAGCTCACTTTCAACCGATCAGGTGTTTTTGCGTCAGTTTATCCATCAGAGCCTGAACTTGTTGCCTCAGGTCGCCTTCGATAAACTCACACGTCCTATCCCGAGTTATCCGCTCAAAACCTACCCCCCAGGTCCCGGAACCCGGAAGCCCCACTTTTTCGACGTCGGCCGCCAGGTCATCGAGCCCCCACGGTTCTACTGCTTTTGTCTCAAAGGCATCTTGAATATCTGTCAGTCCAGGCAAAAGGACGATATTGGCGCTTTGCCCAATGGTCACGAGAACCGGGGCCGCGACCTCCACCACTTGATGATAACCGTCGGACCATCTCTCCACCCGGAAATGATCGTCCACCTGCTCGATCTTGTCGGCCATGGTGATTTGCGGCAGGTTCAACTCTTCGGCGAGTTGCGGTCCCACCTGGGCGGTTCCACTGTCGGTACTTTGCGCCCCGCACAGGATCAGGTCGAATTCTCCTAATCGGCGGATGCCCATGCCCAAAACATATGAGGTAGCCAGGGTGTCGGCTGCGGCAAACCGTTTATCCGTCAATAGGATTCCCCGGTCAGCGCCCATGGCCAGGGCCTCCCGCAAGACTGCTTCGCCCATATGGGGGCCCATGGATATGGCGGTGACTTTGGCCGCGTAAATTTTCTTAAGTGCCATGGCCAGGTCAAGCGCCCTGAGATCATAGGGGTTGATGTACGACGTTTCTTCCTTGCGGATAATTGATTGCGACCTTGGATCGATGCTCACCCGCTCGGTATCAATCACTTGTTTGACACAGACAATTACGTGCATGGCGTGTCCTTTTACGTGTTGCGAGTTTCGTGTTTCGGGTTACGTGTTCGTGTTTCGGCGGGAGCTTTTCCAGCCGCCCCACGGCCAATAATAGCACAAAACCATTATCAGATAGCCCAAAATGGTTTTCCCGGCGGCCATCTTGCTGGCCCCGACTTTTTGGTCATATCGCAGGATAAAGGGGACTTCTCCAAACCGGGCGCCCAGTAGTTGGAGCTTAACGACTTTTTCGAGGGTCTCGGCGAACCCGAAATCTTTGAGTTGAATAAAATAATTACCATATAAATCAATAGCCTGCTTGATTATTCCGGCCCGGTAGCCCCGAAATCCGCAGGAGTACTCATTGATTCCCTTGATGGGGAAGAACAGCTTCATAAACCGATTGGCCCCGGAACTAATGAAGGCCCGGCCGGGACTGACGCCGAGTTGTCCTCCCCCCGGCAAAAACCGGGAAGCCGTGACCACATCAAATCCCTGGTCCAGCCTCGCAATCAAGCTTGGAATGACGTCCGGGTCGTGGGTGTCATCGGCGTCCATGCGGACAAATATGTCATTAGGCCCGGACACGTCAGCCGCGTACTCAAAAAGATCCCGGATTGTTTCCCCCAAACCTCGATTAATCTTGTGCTCCAGGATGTGCAGCGGCATATGGCCGGCGAACATGTCCAGCAACGGCTTTGTCCCATCCCGGCTGCCGTCGTTGCATACGACCACTGTATACGCGGTGTCCAATGACTCCAGTGTCCGCTTGATTTTGGGCAGCAGGGCCAACAGGGCCCGGGCTTCATTATAGGCTGGAAGCAAGACCAGGATCATCGCGGCTCACCATCCGGCAATTTGTGCTTCGTCTCCAGAGCCATATCGTGGGGAGCAAGGCCGCAAACTTCTTCGGGACGTTTTACCAGCCCGTTCATCAGATAATCCAAAATGATAAAAGAGGCATCTCCGTTACCGTATTCGTTGATGACTCGACCCGGAGCCGCTCCGGCCACGGCAGACTGAATTTTTTCCGAGTCTGCCCCGACCATTTGGTTCCATCCGGCCGCCACTGTTTCCAACCATTCCGTCTCGTCTCGCATGGTCACGCAGGGCACGCGGTGAAAATAGGCTTCTTTTTGGATGCCGCCGGAATCGGTGAGAATGGTTCTGGCTTCCTGCTCCAACCTGGCCATATCTAAGAAAGGCACCGGGGTCAGGATCCGGACTCCGTTACAGATATGACCCAGGCCGTAATAGTCGATGGACTTCCGGGTCCGCGGATGAAGGGGCAAGACTACCGGGTACTGGTGGGACAATCGGCTCAACCCCCGTAAAATTTGTTCTAAATTCGTCGGACTATCTGTGTTTTCCGGACGATGGATGGTGGCTAGATAATAATTTTGGGGCGTCAGCCCTAACCGGGACAGGATTCGGCTTCGTCTCCGGGCCAAATCTCCAAAAACCAGGGCCGCATCATACATGACGTCACCCACGTGGCAGACCCCGGCCGTAATTCCTTCTATCATCAGATTCTGGACCGCTTGCCGGGTCGGGCACAACAACAGCGTGGACATATGGTCGGTCAGGGCGCGGTTGATTTCTTCCGGCATCTTCTTATTATAGGATCTTAATCCGGCTTCCACGTGGGCCACGGGCACGTGCAACTTTGCTGCGGCCAATGCCCCGGCCAGGGTGGAGTTGGTGTCTCCGTAGACCAGCACCCAGTCGGGGCGGCGGGCTATAATTTCGGATTCGATCCCGGCCAGCATCCGGCCTGTCGTCTCTCCCTGGGGTCCGGATCCGACATGGAGGTTGACCGCTGGTTGCGGAATGCCCAGTTCGTCAAAAAAAATTTGGCTCATTTCATAGTCATAATGTTGTCCCGTATGCAGCATCTCTTCTATCAACCGTGGACTTCGAACTGTTTGATTATGCCGGGCAATGGCGCGGCTGACCATAGCCGCCTTGACGAATTGGGCTCGGGCGCCGACAATGGTTAGTATTTTGATTGCCTGGCTCATAGATTAGAAGAGATGTTGGTTTTTGTGGGCGGAATGGCCGCAACCGGGGCGAAGCCTCTATTACTTTTCGATAAAGGCCTTGTGACACAATTATGGCCCAATGACAAGGTTTTTCTTGTTTGGGGAGTTATGTTGCCCCATTGCGTTTGGCGGTCGCGAGTCGGGTTATGTCCCGGGGGTTGAGTCGTGGGCGCCTTACCTCGGAATTCGCAGGAAATAATCAGGTAACTGAAGTCATTCGGCTATTTTGCGCCTTTGCCGGTTTCATCCTTTTTGGCTTTGTCCTTAGGCGGCTCTACCGTGATTTTGCCGTCTTTAACAGCCTGTTCCATCAGAACTCTGGCCTTGATGTTCCCTTGATCAAGGAGCAAGCACCTTTTCAAGTAAGAGTAGGCTGAAACGTATTCTTGGAGATTGTAATAACATAGACCCAGGCGGTAGTAATTTTCTTCGAGAGGTGCGTTCTCTTCCAGCGCATATTTATAGTGACTCACTGCCTGTTCGCAATCGCCCTTTTTGAAATAGATGTCGGCTAAGAGTTGGTGGGCTTTGGTATTGGTCGGCTGGGCGGCTAGCACCTTTTGAAAATAGGCCTGGGCCTGGTCATCCCGTCCCTGCATGGCATAGATTTGGCCGACGGCCATCATGGCCGGGACATGGCTGGGGAGCAGTTTCAGGGTCCGGAAATACTCGGCCTGGGCCTCGGTCACATCGCCCTGGTTAAAGGCCAGGCGTCCCCTGGAATAATGCACTTCGGCCTGAGTAATATTTGAAACGTCTTCCTCAAAAGACTGGGCCGGAGAGGCACCGGTCAAGAGGATCAGGCACAAGATTGGTCGGAGCAACTTTTTGATGGCCATACCCAAACCCTCGGACC
>JADFYA010000301.1 GCA_015233285.1 Deltaproteobacteria bacterium
CGGTCACGTATTTGTTCTTCCCTGGTCACCTCCATTGAGCCTCCCGACCTGGCGACCAGGCGCCGGATCTTAGACAAAAAAACCGCCCACACCGGCGTGCGGGTGCCCGACGATGTCCTGGATTTTCTGGCCACTAAAATCACTCAAGATATCCGTCAATTAGAAAGCAGTTTAAAGAGCCTCATCGCCAGGTCGTCCTTACTGGATCGTCCCATTACCCTCGACATGGCCATGGAGATCACCGAGGGGCTGACCGATCAACGCCGGGATGCCACCTTGGAGATTATTCAACAGCTCGTTTTGGATTATTACCAGATCAACCTGGATGACTTACTGTCTAAGTCCCGGAAAAAGAACATCGCCCTACCTCGAAGTGTTTGCTTTTATCTCTGCCGTAAATTGACCAATCAGTCGCTGGAGCACATCGGCCGGGCTTTTCAACGTAACCATACCACCGTGCTCTACGCCATTAACAAAATCCAAGAACAAAAGAAAAAGAATCAGCAATTGGCCAGAGAAATCGACTTTTTGGAAAAGAAACTTGATTAGCCGATCCTAACTGCGGACTGGAGTGAATGACCATGCTCACGACTATCATATTAATATGTCATATATAAAGCAAAATTTAAATTTGGTCCGAACCGAAATGGCCGCCGCCGCAGTCCGGGCCGGACGTAATGTTGAGGAAGTCTCTCTCATCGCCGTGACCAAAACCTTCGGCCCCGAGGCGGTCCGGGAGGCTTGGGCCGCGGGACAGCAGGTCTTCGGCGAAAACTATATTCAAGAGGCCAGGGACAAGATCGCCGCGGTCGGACCCGGACCGATCTGGCATTTCATCGGTCATCTCCAGACGAACAAGGCCAAATATGCGGTCAAATTATTCGACCTGATCCAGACACTGGACACTCCGAGCCTGGCCCAGGAACTGGATAAGCGGGCCGGGGCCGCGGGCCGGAGCCTGGACGTCCTGATCGAAATCAATATCGCCCTGGAGGCGACCAAAGCCGGTGTGGCGGCTACCCAGGTTCCCCGGTTGATCGAGGCCGTCATGGCTTGCCCCCACCTGAACCTCCAGGGGTTAATGACCATGCCTCCTTTTTTTGATGATCCGGAAGAAGCCCGGCCCTACTTCGCCGCATTGCGCCGGATGAGGGACGAGTTAGTTCGGCGCGGCGCGGCTGACAGCCGGAATTTGCAGCACCTGTCCATGGGTATGTCTGGCGATTATCAGGTGGCCATCGAAGAAGGAGCGACAATTGTCCGGGTCGGGACGGCCATCTTTGGGCAGCGTGCATCTGCTTCTTGAAATACTTTCCAAAGGCTTCAGGCAGCCCCTTAACTACCTAACCGGTTGTCATTCAAGGCCGGACTTGTCTTCCCGCCGATCCGGCCTCATCTCTCCCCAAAAAGAACATTGCCAATGCCGTCTATCTTGATATAATATCCTTAGAAGACCTTCCTGGTCAGGTTACCCGGAAACCGTTGGAGCGCCCTTGATCCGTATGCCGACGGATACGAATGTTAACCTGAGTTCGACGAGTATGCTCAGCCATTATCATCAAGGGCCATTGTTAAATCCGCAGATTGCGCAGATTTGGGCTAAAACAGGTCTTTGGGTCTTTTCCATCTGCGTTTATCTGAGTAATCTGTGGATACATTTCTTGTACTTTATCTGAAAAACTCGTCATCAGGGTCACCTCCCCATCTCTCATCAGCGTCCAGTCTGGCAAAAGGACAGATGCTTTATGGCTCACATCATACCATTTAAGGGTAAATCAGACCCCCTGGATAATGTCATATGTTCCAAACCCATCCGATTGAGATGGGGCGAGTGGAAAGGGGGGCGGATAATGCAATGCACTAATTATGAGGCGGAAAAGTTTGAACAGCACCGCCGGGAAGTATTCCGGGCCGGGCATGAGAGCCATGTGTCATTTGTTCCAACTTATTTTCCCCTATCCATCGGTGAATCACAAACTCTCTTGGGCCTGTACCAGGTTCGGGACCGGGAAGAGGACCTGGACCAGGTCTATTACCTGGCCGGGTTGATGGAGTGCCTGCTGAACTATCACCAGCCGGTTCTCCGCACGGATTTGATCCGGAAATTCTATGATGAGATCAACATCCTCAAGTCCCGGCTGGGGGTCCTATGGCGAGGCAATTTAGACCATTTTCTCTTACCGTTGGCGTCGATGCACTATGACGCCGCCGTGTTCATCGTCAAAGTGGAACAAGCGACAACGATGAAGGAGCTGCTGGCGGTGATCAAGGAGGGAACGGCCGAACAATTGACTTTGCTCAAGAATGAATATGTCTTTTACCTGCCTAAAGATCAAATTTTGGCTTGACTTGATCATGACGGTCGACCGGAGCGGAAATGACCCGGAAAGATAATCCTACCAAACGAATCGAAACGGACAGCCTGGGGCCGATTGAAGTGCCGGCGGACAGGTATTGGGGCGCCCAGACGGAGCGGTCCCTGGTCCATTTTAAGATCGGGCAAGACCTTATCCCGGAAGAGGTCATCCTGGCCTTTGGTTTTCTGAAAAAAGCCGCGGCCCTGGCTAACCGCAAATTAGGTCTGCTGCCCGAAGCCAAAGTGGAATTCATCATTCAAGCCGCGGATGAGCTGATTACCGGCCGGCTGAGTCATCATTTCCCGGTTCATGTCTGGCAGTCGGGGAGTGGCACCCAAACGAACATGAACGTGAACGAGGTCATCGCCAACCGGGCCATCGAACTGGCCGGAGGCGTTTTGGGCAGCAAAGTGCCCATCCATCCCAACGATCATGTAAACATGTCCCAATCCACCAACGACATCTTTCCCTCGGCCATGCACCTGGCGGCCATTCAGAAGATTACCGCCGAGCTGGGTCCGGCCTTGACTAAGATGCGCGCCGCATTAGACGATAAGGCCAAAGAATTCAAGGATATCATCAAGATCGGCCGGACTCACCTCCAAGACGCCGTGCCCATGACCCTGGGTCAGGAATTTTCCGGGTACGTGGCCATGCTGGATGCGGGCCTGGTCGGCATTCAGGCGACATTGCCGGGTCTCTACCGGTTGGCCTTGGGTGGGACCGCCGTGGGCACCGGGTTAAACGCCCATCCCCGTTTTGCCGAGCTAGCCATAAGGTATCTCAGGGAACTAACCGGCTGGCCGATTGTTGCCGCGCCAAATAAATTCGCCGCCCTGGCCTCCCATGAAGCCATCGTCGCAGCCAGTGGGGTGCTTCGGACTTTGGCTGGATCTCTTATGAAAATATCTAATGATATTAGTTTGATGGGTTCAGGGCCCCGGT
Source organism: Deltaproteobacteria bacterium (assembly GCA_015233285.1). Next base: position 3,303 of record JADFYA010000301.1, read on the forward strand.
GCGGTCTAGGCGAGTTGGTGCTCCCGGCCAATGAACCGGGCTCATCCATCATGCCGGGCAAAGTAAACCCCACCCAGTGTGAAGTCATGACCATGGTGGCCGTGCAGGTGATGGGATACGATACGGCCATCGCCCTGGCCGGGTCCCAAGGAAATTTTGAATTAAACGTGTTTAAGCCGCTGATGATTTTTAACCTTATTCAATCGATGAGATTGCTCGTGGATGCCTCCATCTCCTTCACCGAGCATCTGATTTTGGGGATAAAGCCAAACAAACAGCGCATCAACCTATTCGTCGAACAATCTCTAATGCTGGTGACCGCCTTAACCCCGGCCATCGGTTACGATCGCGCGGCCAAAGTGGCTCAGGTGGCCCTGGAACGAGGACTGACCCTAAAGGAAGCCTGTTTGTCTTTGGGCTTTCTGGCGGCCGAAGAATTTGATGCTCTCATGCAGTTGGAGAAGATGGTCCATCCCGCGGGAGATTAGCCGATCCGTCGGGTGGGCGGGAGGTGGGGTAGGGCAAACGCTAGAAATATTGCTTAAATGGCTTAGTCGGAATTGGCTGTTTATTAAAATCGTATCCGATTACCCTGTCCGTTTGTTCAACACATTGGGACCGCATCCAAGCTCAAGATCAGAACCAGCCCATCAAGGTGTAGTAGGCCAGGGCCAGATATTCATGAATCGCCATGGTGGAGCTGCGCAGCACGCCGGGACTGGGCAGGAACCCGGCCGGAGTCAAGGGTTCTTGGATGAGATAATCCGTTTGCATGGGTATGACGTCCACTCCCAAGGTCCGGAATAGTCTATATGCCCTGGGCATATGGCTGGCTGAAGTGACCAGAATGAGACGTTTGAAACCCTTTTCCTGTAAGAATGCCTTAATCCGTTCAATATGCTCGCTGGTCGTGCGGGACTGGTTTTCCTCCAATATAGCCGCGGCCGGGATGCCGATATCAACCAGTAAAGTTTTCATTTCCAAGGATTCCTGCCGGTTAATCCTGAAAGGATCTCCTGACCCGCCCATGACCAGAATCCGGGGAGCCGCGGCCAGCTTAAAAAGATAAGCCGCCAACAAAATCCGGCCGCCGCTTTGGGATAATTCCGGGATCGGGCTGAGATGGTATTGGGGCCTGGTTCCCCCGCCCAGGAGCACAATGATGTCTCCTTTGACCGTCTGGGCCGGAGGGCTGGTGATCATGTTTTCCAGAGGATAGAGCAAACCGTTGGCCACTGGTTCCGTACTTAAGGCATAGAGCAGGACCAGGCATAATACTCCTAACCGCACCCCGCCGTTTTTCCGTCTGGTCTTGATCAGGATCAGACTTATGGCCAGCAGCCAGGTGATCAGGGCCAGTGGTTGCATGGCGCCATAGACAAATTTTATCAGCTTAAACATTTTGTGACCATCTTTGTTTGTTCACCCGACCATCGTCGTCCGGCGAGGATATTGTTGAACGAGACGCCACATTACAACTCAACCCATG
>JADFYA010000302.1:0-2767 GCA_015233285.1 Deltaproteobacteria bacterium
AAAGACACATCTGACTCCGTTGACTAACCCGGTTGATCCTCGAACGGCATTTTTCGCATCTCGGATGTTGACGACTTCACCGGTCTTGGAAAAATGGTGAGATAATATAACCGTGGCTCCTGTCTCGGTTGCGAGTTCGGCCATTAGGCCAGTGACAAAAGCTGCTGCCTGTGGGTCTTTGTTGACGTCAACGAAGGCGAACGAGGATAGCGGGTCAAAAACGATTAACTTAATATCAGGAATTTGTTTTATCTGCTCTTTGACTACAGAAAAAAACGGTGTAGCTTCTGGACCTTGTGGCCCTTGTGTAGCAATCGGGTTCACTCCTCCGGCGTTCGGCAGAGGGATGACGAACAGTTTGCCGTTTACTTTGGCCAGTTCATCTTGAGTAGCAAGCGAATTAAGCCTTAGATGGATTTCATCCATGTCATCTTCAGCGGTGAAAATAACGGCGGACCCTTCAACTAAAATGTCATGCCCGCAAAATTTACGGCCACCTGTTGGTCCAAGTGTTATGCCTAAAGCCAAATTTAGACTTAGAAGCCCTTTTCCGGCTCCTCCCGGTGCAGCCAGAATCGTTGCTTTGCCAAGCGGGATTAGCTCGTCAACTAGCATCTGCCGTTCAGGCGGCGTCCCCATAAATCGGTTTGTAGACCAATCGGTTATGTTCAGAATTGGATGGGCTTCTTCTTTGTTTTGCTGGTACCGCTGTTGCTCTTCGTCGTGCCCGGCCGCAAGGTCTTCCTCAAGCCGGGCCTCTTCCTCATCTACATCGGGTTCGCCAGGGGGAATGTCCGGCCGGATCGGGGCGACCTTCGGGTTCGGGTTGGGGGTTTCGGTGAAATTATCTTTTGTCATCGGTCCGGGCCTCCCGTACTTCGGGTGCCGCCCCTTCCAAAAGTTTATCTAAGTCGCTTTTGTGGTAATATGTCCGTCCGTTAATTTTTCTGAATTTGGGATTATCCGGGCTTCGCCGTCTGAGTTGAGCCAGATAACCGGGGGCATAAAGACCATTCAGGTAAACGCTGGCCTGTTGTGGCGTGAGCAAAAAACGGGCTGTTTCGCTTGCGGTAATACTTGGTCTGGGGGATTGTTCTTTCATGAATAGACACCTCATTTATTCAGGTTAATTGATTGGTTAACCCGCACGAGGTGTTTATTGTGGATAGGACAAAGATGGGAGGAGTTTACAACAAATATGATTATACCGCAGTAATTGGCTCTTGACTATTCAAACCAATCTGGGTAAAATAATATTCGTCAAGTACCAAAGGGAATGATTCCAGGAGGCAAACCAGAAATCAAAAATCCCGCTTTCCATCTTTGTCCTGTCTGAGTGCCACCTCGGGCAGGACAACTCTTTTTAAAGGCAAACAAATTCGCTCAGTAGCAACTACTATAGCGTTTACAGGCATTGATTGTCAATAATTCTTTCTTGTTAATCAATTCGTGTTTAATCTTGTTCTATCAAATAGATAATCAAAATATATCGGCTGCACCGGCATCTTTTTCATACAAAAAAATATAAGTAAGTCGCCGGGCATCCTGACCGCTCCGGTTCCTGTCCCTATCCCTTCCGGCTTCCGTGGTGGCCGTAAGTCCCTGATCCAACCATATCGGACAGTGTGGGACCGACCTTCAGCCATTTCAATTATTTCAGACCGTTCAACCATGCCTGTAATCGTAATCTCCGGGTTCTCCGCCCAAAGCTGCTTGGCTGCTCTTCGGCACGCCAGTCTGAGCCTGTTTTTTCGCTCGACTCGATTTTCTGGATTTACTTCAGGCGGTGGTAGTGGCTCCGGCTCCGGTTTTTCTTTGCTCAGTGGTGCAGGAAGTCCATTTGCTGAGGCAAAAAACTGAACATCTTTAAATTTAAAAGAAAAAGTTTTGATCGCCTCCAATTGAACCGCTGCCTCGCTAAAAAGGGCATAGTCCTCTTCCGGGCGGGAAGGCTCCGAATAGCTAATAATAGGCCGCCCGCTTGAATCATAGCACTGAAGTCCCCGCCGTATGAAATCAAGAAGTTCAAAATCTTGAATGTTCCATAAGTTAAGTAATTCCAGTCCGATAAAAAAATCCATAATCACCCCTTCTCGCCTGGTCCGCATTCCGCCGAATCAAATTGACAAAAACCTAAAAAAGAACTATCATTCTATTAGACCTTCGCATGGGAGACATAAGCGCTCCACACAGGGCGATTTAACGTCAGTAGGTAGGAGGGAAAGAATTTGATATTATCCCTCCTTGGCCGAAAGCTAGTCCGATAGTGCGAAGGTTTTTTTATTGGTTGCCGGATAAAAGGTCAATAGAGACAACCGGTCTTTTTTCTCTTGGATAACCACAATAAATTTTTCTCCATCTGGTGTCATTCCTTTAAGGGCGTAGCTCTTGCCTGCCTTATCTTTAATCGCTATCGGAACATCTTCCGAATTCTCCAGCAAGTCGAAAACGCAGGGCAAGAGCCTCAACCGCCTGGCCGTGTCACCGGGATTTTTCGTCTTGAAATGAATCCGGATTAAGTCAATAAAGACCGTCCGGCAATTTCCTTGGTCATCTTTAAAGGCCTGTATACTTACCCTGGGCCTTTTCCCTTCGTGCCGGCCAACACACTTTGCACACCATCGGTCATAGAACGCCCACCCATCCCGGTTGATTGCCTTTTTGCCCTTGCTTTCAACGGGCTTTACGGTTGACTGGAACATTAAACCATTGCCTCTTCCTTCCGATTCCGCAGCCCCCCCGCCAGGTAAGCACAGTAGTCCCGGAC
>JADFYA010000302.1:2787-3664 GCA_015233285.1 Deltaproteobacteria bacterium
AGCCGTCCTTAACACCGGCGCTAATAAGTGAGCTTCCATCGCTTTGCTTAAACAGAATTTCTTTGCTTTTGGGTCGGGTAACCGTTCAACCAGGGTCTTGAATTCATCCTGGGCCTGCTCGACCGGACTCGGGCCGAATTCTCGCTGCCAGGGTAAGCCGTGGGCCTGAACAAAGCCGGGTCTATAATCTTCCCGGATGTCTTTAACCACGCCCTTGACATCTTTAGCAACCGCCTCATAACACGATAGACAAAGCGGCTGCAGGTTCGATAAATCGTTCATGGGCTTCCGGTTGTCGATTCTGACTTTAGCAAGCTCTTTATTCGTGGTGCCGCAACGCAGGCATGTGTGGTTACTCCAGGTGAGGATGTCCTCAAAGCAGTTGATCTTATGTGTAAGAGAGACGGACGACGCAAGTGACGTGGGTGGTGTCTTGGCTTCGGCTCGGGCCGGGTAGTGTTTATTTGTTTTTTTTCTTTTAAAGCTGTTTTTTTCGTTTATATGGTGCATCAGCGCACCTTCTAACGGCATCAAAGGTGCATCAGCGCACTTTCCAGGTGCGGCAGGCTGATCTACATGGGCGGTGTCTTGGTGCTGGTCTTGGACTGAATCTATGGGCTGATCTCCAAAGACCGGATGATAGCTCCGGCCAAATACCCCATATCGCTTGACTGTGATCCATCCGGCGTCTTTCAATTCACGGATAGCCCTCTTCACCTGGTCCAGCGATAGGCCAATCCACCCGGCTAAGGTCGTTTGCTTGGGCCAGCAATAGCCTTTAGTGTGGCTCCTGATCCGAAATGCCGTCAGGACGACTCTGGCAACCAGGCTAAGACCGGTTAATCTGAAGGTCTGAAAAAAATAAGATTCAAAAGCT
>JADFYA010000302.1:3693-4780 GCA_015233285.1 Deltaproteobacteria bacterium
GTGCGGATTGATTTGTTTGCATGGTGCCTCCAGGTTTTATCGGCCCTGGAAAGCTTTTTGGTTGAATTTTTGAGGTAGGCGAGAAAGATGATTATTGACATGTTCTGGATGGTCGTCTATAATCATCCTTGTGTTGGCGGCTAACCACACAAAGCTTTCTGGCCATCTCTCAACCAAACTTTCCTAGGGCAAGGTTGATAGGTGGCCTTTAGCATTTTAGGCTAAAGGCTATTTAAATTATCGTTCTTCGATATGACTCCTCAGTTAAAATCTGGTCCACAATACCGTCTTCCTTCCGAATCATCAAGCACAGGGCATCATTTTTTTTACCCGGTGTTCATGGCGCCGATATCGCTGAGACCTCAACTGACCTGCTCGTAAAAAAAATCATAATTTCCGGCGTAGCGAATCCAATGGGTCGTTTTCTCTGTATGGCATGTGAAAAAATGGCCACCATGATCTTTTTGGAATAGTGAACACTCCCGGATAATTAGGGAGCCATTAGTTACAATGTCGAACGCGGCGACTAATGGCTCATCATCCAAGTATCTGAAGTTTTTAATTTTCACCGATATAGTTTGATCCGGTGTCAAGATTAATTACCTCCATTCCCTGGAACCTATCTTTTTTGCGCCTTTTCTTTCGCTGGTTTCTCTGCGCTGCTCCTTTAAGGTTGACACTGAACACCGCCCGGAAGCCCAAGTCATAGTTCGAGAAATACGGGTAGTCGTAGCTATCAACGCGGTTGGAGCATCGCAGGTCGTTGGCATCATCGTCCCAACCGCCTCCCCGCAAAACCCGGTATACGCCCGAATCTGGTCCACGGGTATCATTATCAGTCGCCCTAAGATTCTCATACCAATTATCGTCATACCAGTCCCATACCCACTCCCAAACATTCCCGGCCATATCGTAAAGACCATAGCCATTGTGGTTGTCATTCCCCACCGGAGTGGTCCCTCCTTTATTGCAAACACCATAGGTTGCTTTGGCGCAGTCTATATTTTCACTGTATGACCTGCCATGGCTGGGCCAGGGATAGTGATGTCCATCCAGGCCGCCTCGGGCAGCTTTCTCCCACTCCGCC
>JADFYA010000303.1 GCA_015233285.1 Deltaproteobacteria bacterium
ATCTGCGGAGTGAATCATGGCCCTTGATGATAATCGCTTGGCATACTCGGTGAACTCAGGTTAAAATACCTTGATTAATTAATCTGATTGGGATAAAAAGATAGTTCCCGTACCGGGCCGGAAGCAACTTCGAGAGCCGGGGCGACGGCGTCGAGTCTACCCGACTTGCCGTCTTCATCCCCTGTTGAGCCATTGGCCGGCCGCCAATCAGGCCGAAAAGACATCTATCGCCAGTTTACCGAAAGGAGTCATGGCTATGAGAAGAAAATTGCACCAAACATGGCCCACCGGACTGTTTATCCTGGTCATGATGATAATGCCGGCCTGGATGGGTCCGGCCGCCGCAGAAACAGGCGTAACCGACAAACAGATCAGAATCGGACAATGGGGCCCCCAGACAGGGCCGGCCGCCTTGTGGGGCGCGGTGGCGCGGGGGACCGACTGCTACTTCAAGATGCTCAATGATGAAGGCGGGATTAATGGACGGCACCTGAAGCTGTTCCTCAGAGACGACGGATATCAACCTCCCCGGACCAAAGCTGCGGTCAAAGAACTGGTCGACCAGGTCGGAGTCTTCGCCTTTGGCGGGGGTGTCGGTACGGCCTGCGGTATGGCCGTCAAGGATTTTTTGGCAGAGAACAAAATCCCCTGGATCGGACCCAGCACGGGATCGGTCCACTGGACATCACCTCCGTCGAAATACCTTTTTGCCCTTTTCCCCAAATATGTCGATGAAGCCGCCATCTTGACCCATTATGCCGTCGAAACGATGAAAAAGAGCAAGCTGGCCTTTTTTTATCAGAATGATGATTACGGCAGAGAGGGACTGATGGGGGTCAAGGCCCAACTGAAAAAATACAACCTGGAACTCTTGGCTGAAGTGCCGGTAGAGGTTATGGACACCGACCTGTCTTCCCACTGCCTTAAGCTGAAGGAATCCGGAGCGGACACGGTCATTCTGTGGGTCTTGCCCAAGCACGCGGCCATGATGCTCGGAGCCGCGGCCAAGCTGGGCTATAAGCCGCAGTTCATGTCTTCGAGCACCTTGAGCGACGCCCCGATGATGAATCAGCTCACTAAGGGGCTCTGGACGGGAGTAATTTTCACCAATTTCGGTCTGCCGCCGTCCTCGAAAAATCCTCTCATGGTTAAGTATCATGCGGCCCAGCAAAAATATGCCCCGAATGAGCGCTGGGGAGTCTTTTTTTATGCCGGATTTCTGTTTGCCGAGCCGTTAGTGGAAGCGATCAAAAAATGCGGCCGGGACGTGACCAGGGAGAATCTGATCACCAAACTGGAGACCCTGAATAAATTCGAAGGAATTTCCGGCCCCATCACCTTCAGCCCCACCCAGCGGCAGGGACTCCGGTCGGTGTTCTTAGGTAAGTGCCTCCCCGATAATCAGGTTGAAGTCCTGTCCGGCTGGATTACCTCGGAGATGCCTCTTTGAGGGTTGCGTGTTGCGTGTACGGGTCGATGACATTGCCCCGCAACCCGTAACGCGCAACCAGAAACCAGCAACAAGCAACCAAAAACGAGCAACCAGAAACCGGAATGAACCCAAATCCATCTCCCTTAGCGGCCCGATCTACAATTAATCCATTAATTTTTGTCTTCTTCTTCCTTTCCGGCGGCAGCGGATTGGTCTATGAGTTGGTCTGGTCCAAAACCCTCAGTCTAATTTTTGGATCAACCACCTTTGCCATGGCTACGGTGCTGTCGTCATTCATGGGCGGACTGGCCGCGGGCAGTTATGTGGCCGGCAAACGGATTGACGCCCGGCCGGACGCCCTGCGGGTGTATGGTCTGCTGGAAGTGGGGATCGGCGTCTATGCGGTTTTGTTTCCGCTCCTGTTATCCCTGCTGAGTCCCTTTTATATATGGCTGTACGGGGCGCTGGAGCTTCATTTTTATCTACTTAGCCTGGTCAAGTTCTGTGTTTCCTTCATCCTGGTCCTTATCCCGACCTTCCTGATGGGGGCCACTCTGCCGGTCCTGAGCCGGTACCTGGTCATCAGACAAGATGACATCGGAGTTTCGGTCGGGGCCTTGTATACGGTCAATACGTGCGGCGCGGTGGTGGGATGTTTCTTGACCGGTTTCATTTTATTGAGATTTTGGGGTATTCATCTGACCACTTATGCTGCCGCCCTGGTCAACGTGGCGATCGGGATATGGGCTATTCAACGGCAAAGGCGAGTGGCGGCCCGGCCGGTCATTCCCAGTCCACCGGCCCCTCAACCCAAACTTACCGGCAAATCCGGAAAGAAGAAGCGGGAGAGGATGCACACAGCATCTCCGCCCAAAGACCGGCGAAGAATGCCACGTGCATCATGAGGTTAGCAGGCTTCAAAATTCTTGATAAACTGACTAACCTGAATGTCTAGATAGATGCATTGAACGCCTTCAATACAGGATGCAGCGTCTTTTGCGTCTAAATAAGTAGTCAGGCTATGATCCCCTTTCCACAATCCCACGACCCAGGCGTCTTTGTCTTTGTCGAAACTTAAGGATAAGCTCAGACCATGTTTGCGGATTTCAGGGTGCAGTTCTCGCAGCTTTATTTCCAACTCTTTTACGCCGACACTCATTTTTGTCTCCTTATGACCGCTAAGTTCTGGTGGATAATTCGGAAAGATAGTTTAACTCCCGTAATTTGTTAAATTATTAGTCTTATTCTGCCACAGAAAACCCGAGCTGTCAAGGCCAAAAAGAATGCCGGAATCAGGACTGCAACGGCCCTGGCCGCCGGCCCTGAAAAACAAAAACGACCGACCAGGAGCCTAATATACTGCCCTGGCCGGTCGTGTAGTTTTCAATGGGACGATCTGGTTACGCCGCGGCCTTGAAGCCGAGGTCGAAGGCTTTGACGTTGATCTCCGCAAAGGCCTTCTTGGTATTGGCCACGATGGCGGCCTTGATGTGGTCAACCGAAACGGGCAGAGCGGCACCGGCGAATAAAGCGCCGAGTAGGACCATGTTCAAGGACAGGGATGATCCGGCCTCCAGGGCCAGGGCTTCGGCGTCAAAGGCGATCAATTTCTTGACCTTGCTCTTGATCAAATCCAGGGTATCGGCCACGGTCGGATAAACGCCCTTGCCAATGGCCACCGTAAAAGGCGGCAGCGGGCGGGTATTTGTAATCACTAAGCTATTGGCGTTGCACTTAATCAACGTCCGCAAAGTCTCCACCGGTTCAAACCCGACCAATATGTCGGCCTCGCCGGGGGAAACAATGGGACTGGTCACATCACCCAGCAGTACGGCCGATTCCACCACGCCGCCGCGCTGGGCCATGCCGTGAATCTCACTGACCACCACCGGGACGTTGGCCTTGACGGCCGCTTCTCCAACCAGCCGAGAGGCCAACAAGTTGCCCTGGCCGCCCACGCCGACGAAAACGATCCTGGTCACATCCATGGATATCCTCCACATTATCTTATTGCAGTCAAAAAACCGGGACATCAACGATCGGGATCAATCCTTGCTCGGAACGATGGCGTTCTCCGGGCAGACCTGGGCGCAGACCGCACAGCCGATACACTGATTCTTATTGATCATGACCTGGTCGCCTTCCAGATAAAAGGCGGGGCAGGCCACCTGGTTGATACATATTCTATGCTTCTTGCATTTTTCTTGATTGACGACAAACGGTTTGGCTTTTTTGGCCTGACCGACCTGGCGGGCGAACAAGGGACAGATTTCCTTAGAGATGATCACGGAAACGCCCTGGAAAGCGACCGCGTCTTTGACCGCTTCAATGGTCTTTTTGACCTTCATCGGGTTAACCACCACGACTTTTTCCACGCCCAGGCCGCGAACCACGGACTCCACGGATAGTTGGGTGGCCTTAAACCCCATGGCCTCGGAGTCGACGCCGGGATGCGGCTGGTGACCGGTCATGGCCGTGGTGCCGTTGTCAAGAATGACCAGGGTGAAGTTGTGGTTGTTGTGGACCCCGTTAACCAGGCCGGTGATGCCGGAATGGAAGAAGGTGGAGTCACCGATAAAGGAAATGACTTTTTTATCTTGAGTCCGGGAAAAGCCGGCCGAACTGCTGACGGAAGAGCCCATGCAGATAACGAAGTCGGCCGCGGAAATGGGCGGAAGCAGGCCCAGGGTGTAGCAGCCGATATCAGTGGGGTAAATGGCCTCGTCTCCAGCCACTTGCTTAACGGCGTAGTAGGTAGCCCGATGGGGGCAGCCGGGGCAGAGATTGGGCGGCCGGGCCGGTAAGGTGGGGACGTTGGACAAATCCACGGGGGCCGGGGTCTTGTCCGGAAGCCCGAAGTAAGCCGCTATCTTTTTCCGGACCAGACCGGGATCGTACTCATAGGCCCGGGAGAACAGCTCCGGACTCTTGCCCTTGATGGGGATGGTGATGCCGTTTTCCTGGGCCACGACTTTCAGCTCGGTTTCCAGGATCGGCTCGAGTTCCTCGACGACCAGGACCTTTTCCAACCCTTTTAGGAAATCGAGGCACTTCGCTTGGGGGACGGGATAGCTGAGCATGAGCTTGAGAATCCGGACCTTGTCTTGAATGCCCAGGTCGTTGACCGCGTCATTGACATAATTGAAACTCGCCCCGCTGGTGACGATACCCCAGGAGCCCCGGCCAATCACCGGATTGAATTCCGAGCTATTGGAGATATCGCACAACCGGTCAAACTTCTCCATTAGTTTCAGGTGCAGGGCCCGGCTTACGGCTGGTACGGTGACGTAGGAAAAAGGATCTTTTTTAAACACGGCTTTGGACACCCGCGGTTTTAATTGG
>JADFYA010000304.1 GCA_015233285.1 Deltaproteobacteria bacterium
CCATAAAGGTAGATTCCAGGAAAAAAGCCACCGACGCTTCAATCGCCAAAAGTGAACCAAAAATATCACCCACATAGGCGGAATAACGAGACCAGTTGGTCCCAAACTGAAACTCCAGCGTCAGACCGGTGACCACCCCGACCACGAAGTTGATCACAAAGAGCTTGCCCCAGAACCGGGCCATCCGGCGGTAATCCTCATCGCCGGTTTGGACATACCTGGTTTCCATAATGGCCAACAAAATGGACAGACCCAAGGTTAGCGGCACGAACAAAAAGTGAAAACAAGCCGCAATGCCGAATTGCAGCCGAGATAAAAAGACAACGTCCATAATTCATCCTCCTCTTAAAGGTTAGATCAAAACCGCTCAGGCCATTTCGCCACAGAGGAACTTATTGTCACTACAGTTAGTTGAATAAAATATTATTATTATCGTCTTCCTATAAACCCTGCTGCACTGAGATAACCGAATTAAATTTTGCCGTTGTCGGCCGGTAAGGTTGAAATATGTCGCGGTGATGCTCAGGCATCAAGCCCGAATAGATCTTTCCTCAACGGACCTAAAGCTCGGCAAAAGTGACACCGGCCAGGGTGTCTCGCAGTTGGCCGCGCGCCTTTGCCCAGACTTGATGCACGGCGCAGGTGCCTTTTCGGGAGCAACGATCATGTTCCAATAAGCAGTCGTTTAGGACTAACTCCCCTTCCACGGCTTCAATGACCTCTAGAAGAGTGATTTGTTCCGGGGAACGAATTAACCGATAACCGCCCTTTGATCCCTGGGTAATCTGGATAAGCCCGGCCTTAGCCAGTTGTTGAGCGATTTTACTTAAGAATTGCATGGGAATATCCATATGGCCGGCCACGTCGTGCCGCCTGATGGTGTCGGTCACATCCTGTCTGGATAGATACAAGATGCATCTGATAGCATATTCGCCTGCTCTGGTAAGTTTCATCACCGCGCCCAACCGCTAAGGTTTTGTAACCGATACAGGTAGCCTATATCTCGAAATTTGAACAACCGTTGTTTGTGATCATAACACTAGGAGCCTGGGCCGGCGTTGGGCCTGACTGGTGACATAAAGTCGCCGGGTTGGACTAAAGTTGAATCAGAGGCAGCATCATCGGCCTTTCGGATGGTCGCCCAATAATAACGCGTCATCGGGATAAGTTTCACCCGGTTCAAGCAGCGCCTGGGTCATGCCGGGGCGTCTATCCGTTTTGCCGTCGACCAGTGTGACCAATGAGTCCACGATGTTTTCCATTTCTTTTGCCTGGCTGTTTAATTGGACCGAGGCAGAGGCCGATTCATCGGCATTGGTAACATTTTTCTGAAGCACCACGTCCATCTCACCTATGGATCGATTGGTTTGCTCAATGCCTTGAGCCTGTTCTTTAGATGCCGCGGCTATCTCAGACAACAAGTAGCCCACCCTGGACACCTGCCGGGAGGCCTCACTGAAATCAGCGCTTGTTTTTTCCATCAGGCCTGTTCCGGCGGTTACTTTGGTCAACGTACCCTCAACTAGAACGGTTGTATTTTTAGCGGCTTCTGAGGTTCTCAGAGCCAGATTGCGCACTTCTTCGGCCACAACGGCGAATCCGGCTCCCGCTTCACCAGCCCTGGCGGCCTCTACCGCGGCATTCAACGCCAGAAGGTTGGTTTGAAAGGCCACGTCGTCAATTGTCTTGATGACTTTTGACGCTTCTAAACTGGCCAGAGAGATTTCTTCCATGGCCCTGGCCAATTCTTTCATGGAGTTGTTTGCTTTTTCAACCGTTTGACTCGCCTGGAGCATGATCCGATTGGCTTCATCGGCATTTTCAAAATTTCTTTTGGTCATTGATGACAATTGCTCCAGGGCTGAGGAGATTTCCTGAATGGACGCAGCTTGTTCCGTAGTCCCTTGAGCCAAAGACCGGCTGGCCGTTGATACCGATGCCGAGGCGGAAGTAACCTGCTCTGCCCCACCGGTCAGAGCCCGGATGACCCCCTTGATTGACTTGGAGATTGATGAACTTACCAGAAATCCTATGATCAGACCGATGACAATTACGACTGAGACAATCACAATGATCGACAAAATCGTGCGTTGTCGTTGTTTGTCGGAATAGTTGATTATTTGAGATGAAAGCTCCTGAACCTCTTCCAACGGACAGGTGGCGCCCAAGGTGTAGTTTTTGCCGCCGATTTTCAAGGGCGTAAAGGAAACAAATTTTTCGGACCCTTCAAACGTATACCGCTCCACCCCGGATGCCCCCTGCAGCATTTTATTGCGCACTATTTCCGACAGGTTACCGAACTTGGCATCGGACAGATTAACCGGGTTGGTTAAATCATATTTGGGATGAGTAACCGGCACGCCGGAGTCATTTATGATGTAAACGTAACCTGTCTTGCCATAACGATGGTTTTCGAGGATTTTCCAGATAATCTGCCACTCCATATTCAGCACGACAACTCCCTTGAGCGCATCCTCTATGTACACGGGCGCGGCCACTCTCATTTCCGGTTTTCCGGTATTGTCAGACAAAATGGCTCCAGAATTTCGAAAAGAACCTTTGGGCAATTTAAGGCATTCCTGGAACCATGGTGATTGAGCCTTTGAATCCAGTTCATTACTGAACTTGCCTTGTTTCAGATTTACAATTTCCCGACCATTTTCTGCGATCACCCTAATCTGACTGAATATAGGCAGCTTATTACCATTTATGTCGATAGTGTTGGATCGATAGAGTTCCAACATTTCCTCCTTAAGAGCCTTAAAAAGGGGATCCAACATCTGCGCGGTGAATTCGTCCCAATAGCCATCGCCGCAGATAAGCCAGTCCCAGTCCGGAAAGTAATAATAAGCCATAAATTTTCTTCGATTACCCGCGTGATAAGAGATTGTTTTGACCTCTCCGGGCTTTTCTTTTCTTAATATTTCTTTGAATTCGTTTATGGTTAAGTCTGTGATGACATTCTTTCCGATCAAATCGGTTTGCGGGTGAATAACTATAATACCTTTGGAATCAACCACAAAGGCATGGCCGGATTGCCCGACCTTGGTGCCGGACAAAACCTGATTGAGTCTAACTCCGTCTTGTTCTTTGATCCCGCTGTAGAGCATCCCGACCAGGTCGCCTTTGGCGTCATAGAATGGTTTGTAGATGGTAATGTACCAGGCGTTGACCACGAAGGCTCTACCGCGATAAGTCTCCCCATTGATCACCTTGGCGATGACAGGATTAGGTTGACCATCGGGGTTTGTTGCCGGAATAAATGTACCGGTGCCGCGGGTCCCATCGGCTCTTCGGACGTTGGTGGCGACTCTAAGCATGTCACCGTTTTTGTTCATTCGCTGAAAGATAGTGCAGGATCCGCCAACCAGTTTTTTCGTCTGATCAACAACCTGGACGGACTCATCCTGTGACCGGTCCGGACCGAATGATACTTCACCAATTTTAAGGACGGGTAGGCTGACTTCAACGATTTCTTTGGTAAACTGGTTCGTGGTTTTCCATTGAGCCGGTGTTTCTGAGAGAACCGGTTTGCCGTAGCTCGATAGAAAGTATTCGGCCACCGCCAGATCACAGTCCAGCTTCTTTTTTAGGAATTCATTTTGGACGTGGCACATATCCACAATCCCTTGTATGATTCTAATGACTTCCTTTTCTATCAGCGTGTTGGCCTCCTGGTCCCGGCCTTCCTTAACCCGAAAGTAACGGCTCAACGTAGATGATCCGCTCAAATTAGTCGTGCTGGTCTCGGTATTGTTGATGAAAAGGCTGACCGTTTCCTTATCGGTCTTTGCCAGGTAGGCCAGATCATTCGAGGCTTTTTGTTGGAGGCTGGTCGAAGACAGTGACGACACATCGGTAATTAAAGACCTCAGTTGGGCCAGAGTAAACAGGGCTACCGAAAAAGCTGAAATCAAGACCAGCGTCGTGAAGGCGAATTTCAGTTTGGTGGTTAGTTTCATTGGTTATCCTTTATGCGAATAGAGGCACGGCCTATCATTTCAGTCAGATATTTAAGGTGAAAAAATAACATCAGTTGGCGTCTAATCCACGGATAAACAGCAGACAGGCCGGAGTTTACATCTGGTTGAAAGTCAACAATAGATGTTTACATAAAAACTATATTTTAACGTCTGCTATAAATTATCTATTTTATGGTAAACCCGGTTCAAGCCTTATCCCTATCGGGAATATAACATATAGAAGACCTTTTTAATCCTAAATATCTCAAAACGTATCGGTCGTCAAGCGATTTTTTTGAGGCAAGCTGCGGTCATCTTTCACCACTCATAAAATGGCCATGGCGTCAGACTAACAACTCTGAATGACAGAGAAAATTAACTAAGTTAAGAGATCAGCCTCTCATTATTGTCACAATAATTATTAAATAAAATAATAATTATCAACATGCTCACACCGGGTCGCACCGGCCTGGATCATAACAGCAATTACCACGTTATTTAAATATGTTGTAATCAATATGCACATGGCACAAAAATTGCTTTGACAACCATAAGTCAACAATTTGGTCATCGCAACATCTGCGCCCGACGATTTTCGATAAAAATATTTGAAGGGCATACGGGAGAGGCAACACCATCACTGGGTGATCTAGTTCACCCAGAGGGGAGACCGCATAATGAGGATTATGGTCATCGACGATGAATTAATGATCCGCGAGGTTCTATTTGAATATTTTACCGAGTTGGGGCACCACGTGGTGACTGCCGACGACGGATGCCGGGCCCTGTCCCTGTATGGCCGGTTAGATGC
>JADFYA010000305.1 GCA_015233285.1 Deltaproteobacteria bacterium
GGATACCGCCTATTTGATGGTCAGCATGCTCCAAAGCGTCATCACGGAAGGCACCGGTACAAGCGTGGCCAAGGCGTTTCCCAACAGACCGTTAGCCGGAAAAACCGGAACGACGAATGATTGTATCGATGCCTGGTTTATCGGTTTTTCACCGGATTACGTCACCGGTGTCTGGGTTGGATTCGACGACAAGAAATCCCTGGGCAAGACCGAGACCGGGGCCAAAGCGGCGGCGCCCATCTGGATAGAATTTATGCAAGAGTTGCTTAAAGATAAACCCGTGAAGCACTTTATCGTACCCAAGGGAATAGTCTTTGCCAAAATTGACTCCGCGACCGGAATGCTGGCCTCGGCCGAGTCGGGTAGGGCAATTTTTGAGTGCTTTAAAGACGGCACGGCGCCTACCCAGTCCAGCGCCCCCAAACAAGACGTGGCAGGCGCGGGACTGGACAATTTTCTTAAAGACGATTTTGGTCCTTCAGATACGGAAAAGCCGGCAGGTTCATCCGACTCTGAAAAACCTGTTGACCTGGAGAGTCCGTCTCCAGGCATGGGCGTGGGACACTAACTGCAGGTCTTAAACATCCTTCAAGGCGTCTTTGACCGTGTAAAGGAGGATGAAGTTCTGATCGAGTTCATCTTCCAGTGCCTTTAGCTTGTCCGGCTCCATATTGAGAATGCGGATAAAGACGTGGCGGCAGTCTTCTTCACAGGAATCGTAGGACGTCAGGATACTGGCCATCCGACCGCCATGTTTGCGAATTACATCCGCGACCTCTTTGATTGAACCCGGCTTATCAGGAAGGTTAAAGGCAAATTGCACCCCACCCCGATAAATCCCGGTGATGGAAATCAACACCCGGAAAACATCACCCTGTGACAGCATCCCGACCAGTTTGCCCTGCTCATTGACTACCGGCAAGCCGCTAATGCGATGTTCGCGCATCTTCACCGCCGCCTTCTCCACGGTCTCCTCAGGCGAGATATTGATCAGATTCTTGGTCATGATATCTCTGACCTTCAGTTCGGAAAGCAGATAATACAGCTCGTGCATGTCCAGGGTGGTGGCTTTGGAAGGCGAGGCCGCTTTGACGTCCCGGTCGGTCAAGATGCCCACCAGCCTGTCCCCCTTCATTACAGGTAGGCGGCGGATATTGTTCTCCTTCATAATCTGCGACGCCTTCATCATGGAAGTATTCTCATCCACTGAAATCAGATCCGTGCTCATCCACGCTTTTACCAGCATATTGTATCCTCCATGGTTATCGATTAACGAAACAGGGGGCTTTGGCGTTCTGCTTGGTTCGCCGGCAGGCGGCCTCCGTTGGAGCCGGGGTAACCACCTCTAGCTCAAAACATACTAGAAGATAACGTTTTGTCAAGATATTATTTCTCGGCCCGCCTCGACCCCATGGGCTTTGGACCGGGAGTCAAGTCGAGCAAGGAGGCGATCTCCGGCCAGTTGCCGACCCTGGGAAATCTTGCGTCGGTACGGTTCCACGGCTGATCAAAATCAATGGGCGTGATTCCGTGTTCCTCCAACAGGACACACGTTTCCAGCCGATCATCGATAAAATACTTTTTACCGTGTTCGAGCAAAACGCCCGGCTTTAACTCGTGGTCGGCGGTGGCGATGACCTCGATTTTAGCCGGGTCCACTTCCGGCAGAACGTGCTGAATCCAGTCTCTAATGGGCTCGGCTGTGGTTCGGGCGGTGACGAACAAGATGTCGGCTTGCCGGCTGATTTGATTTATGACATGAGGCGCACCGGGATAACAGGCCAGGTTGACCTCAATGGGTTTTTCAATCAGCAAAGTGATCAGTTCCATGATCACCTGATCGTCCAGGTTTAGGCAATCGGCCAGGTAATAGCTGGTGATATCCTCATACCTGAGGTATCCCGGGCCAAAGCGGTCGTTGACCAGTTTGACGAACAGGTTCATCGTCTGGGCGAAAACACTATCCACATCAAAGGCGATGTCGCGGGGATCAATTCCCGATTCAAAGACGTCGGCCGGCCTGACTACGGAGCCAATGAGACTGCCTGGCATAGGCATGTTTCAACCTCTCAAAAGTTGCGGGGTTCGGAGTTTCAGACAGCATATATTGAAGACTAAAATAACCCATTTTTGCAAAACATTAAAGTCAAATCAGTCACAGATCCTGTTCAATTACCATAATGTCATACCATTATCAGCAGTTACGAAAGACTTCCCCCGGTACCCGGCCATAATGACCAAGCGGCCTGTCTCAGGTGCCCCGCTTAATCGTCCTGCCGGTTGCTTCCGCCCGCTCCCGAAAATTTCTTTGCCTTTTAGCCGTCTGCCTGATAGAATGCTCGCCGCCGGGCTGACTTCCGAGTCTGTTTCGGCACCGCACCGCCGGGATTAATCCGTGTCGACTCATGGTGACGGCGATCTGGAGTTCAAGTTGGTGGAGGCGAGGGATGACGCGAAAGCTGAAGGAACTGGTCCTGGTTATCCGTGGTGCAGGTGATTTGGCCAGCGGAGTGGCTCATCGGCTGTGGCAGGCTGGATTTAATAGAATATTGATGGTCGAACTCACTAAACCTCTGGCCGTCAGGCGGGCGGTGTCATTTTCCGAAGCGGTGTATGACGGCCGTCAGACGGTGGAAGGAGTCACGGCGGTTTTTATCTCCGAGTTGGACCAGGCGGCATCGTCCTGGTCGCAAAATCTTGTCCCGGTGTTGATCGATCCGGATTTAAGCCGGGTCAGATCCTTATCATTTGATGTCCTGATCGAGGCCACGCTGGCCAAAAGGAATTCGGGGATACGGCTGGACCTGGCCCCCCTGGTGATTGCCTTGGGGCCGGGCTTTTCGGCTGGGGTTGACGCCCATTTCGTGGTGGAGACGAACCGGGGCCACCACCTGGGGCGGGTGATCTATTCCGGTCCGGCTGAAAAAAACACCGGTATTCCGGGAAATATTGCCGCTTACACGGCGGATCGGGTGTTCCGGGCCCCGGTGGCCGGGATTTTTGAAACGAGCCATGCCTTAGGTGATGCGGTCCAGTCGGGAGAGACAGTGGCCTGGGTGAGCGGGCATCCCGTCGTGGCCCGGACGGCCGGTGTTCTGCGGGGGTTGATCCGCCCTGGGGTCGAGGTCGCTGCGGGACTCAAGGTGGGTGACGTAGATCCCCGCGGGAATCCGGATTACCTGAACACCATCTCCGAAAAGGCCCGGGCCGTAGGCGGCGCAGTCCTGGAAGCAGTCCTCCGGGTGTACAATGTTTGAGTTCGGGGTTCCTCCGAGGCAGAACCGGATCAGCCCTGAATCAATTATGCCTGGCCGGGAACATGCCGCCCGGTTCCTCCCTCATCAAAACTTGTACGCCACCGGGTAGCGTCGGCCGGTCCCGAAGGCCTTGGAGGTGACTTTCAAGCACATGGCCGCCTGTTTTCTTTTATATTCGTTGCGGTCAACCATCCGGGCCACCTGATGGACAACCTCGGCGGGATACCCGGCCGCGATGATCTCCTCCGGGGGTTGGATTTTTTCCACATAGAGGTGCAGGATGGCATCCAGCAGGTCGTAGGGGGGTAAGGAATCCTCATCCTTTTGATCGGGGCGCAACTCTGCCGTAGGCGGCCGGGTCAGCACCCGCTCCGGAATGACGGTCTTGTCCTGGTTGACATACCGGGCCAAGCGGTAGACCATCGTCTTAGGCACGTCGGCAATCACGGCCAGGCCGCCGCTCATATCCCCATACAGCGTGCAGTAACCCACGGCCATCTCCGATTTGTTGCCGGTGCTCAAGACCAGGTGGCCGAATTTGTTTGATATGGCCATGAGAATATTGCCCCGGATGCGCGCCTGGATATTTTCCTCGGTCTCGTTGGGGCCGCGGCCGGCAAAAACTGGGGACAGGTCTTTAAGATAGGCCTCGAAGATCGGCCTGATGGGCACGACCTTAAAGTCTATGCCCAGATTCCGGGCCAGGGCTGCAGCATCATCCTTGGACGCCTGGGAAGTATACTGGGAAGGCATGGCCACACCCATCACGTTTTCCGGGCCCAGGGCGGAGACGGCCACGGCCGCGACCAGGGAAGAATCAATGCCTCCGGAAAGTCCGATCACGGCCCGGGTAAAACCGCACTTCCGAAAATAATCCCGCACGCCCAGGGTCAGGGCCTGGTAGAGGGATGGCTCCACCTCTTCCGGCACCGACCGGATGTCGCCCTGGCCTGTTTCGGTATCGTAAACGACCAGGTCTTCCTTAAACTCCGCAGCCATGGCCCGAACGTCACCTGCCGCACCCATGACCAGACTGACCCCGTCGAATAGAATGTCGTCGTTTCCGCCCACCTGATTAACCGTAACCAGGCCAATCCCGTACTTCCTGACTAAATTCCGGTACATCCGCCATTTGAAATCACGCTTGTCCACATGATAGGGCGAGGCCGAGATATTGATCAAAAGGTCGATCCGCCGCCGGGCCAGTTGGGCCACCGGATCCCGGCCATAAAAACAAGTATCAAAAAAATCGGCGTCGTTCCAAATATCTTCACACACGGTCAGACCAAACCGCATATCGCCGTACTCGAAATCCACGGCCTGTTCGCCTGGTTGAAAATATCTGGTCTCGTCAAACACGTCGTACGTCGGCAGGAGCATTTTGTGGGTCGTGGCGATGACCCGTCCATCTTTACAGCACAAGGCGGTATTATGCAACCGCCGCCCCACATGACTCTGGTTCCGGGTCACCAGTCCGAAAATCAAC
>JADFYA010000306.1 GCA_015233285.1 Deltaproteobacteria bacterium
CAGGGGTTCGGAATAATGGCTACGCCGGATGACCGGCCCCCATTTTCCTTGGGAATCAATCAGGGTCCAGCGGATGATCAATTTAGCTTCCTTTCCCAAATTTCCGCCCATCTCCAGGACGTTGATCGGCCAGGAGCTGCAGTCATGGGGATCCACGAGAGAGGAGACGGCCAGCCAGGGAACACCGGAGTTGTCCTTCCCCTTACCGGCCAGAAAGTTCACGACATTGTCGGCGAACCCGACATCGCGATAGACTCCCAGATTGTAAGAGGTTCCGCCATGAGGCTCGGGGTATGATTTTTCCCAATCTGAAAAGCCCCAGGGCTCAAGATAATCAGGATCCTTGGCGTCGGACACGTGCCATTTTCCAAAATAATGAGTGGTATAACCGACGGCCCGAAACCAATCGCCGATAGTCGGTGTGCCATTGGGGTCAAGCCATGGTATCTCGCCGGCTGATTTAAAAGCCCCATCCGTTTGGTCAACGCCGGTTACATTTGAATATTGACCGGTCATGATGCACGTCCGGCTTGGAACGCAGGCGGAAGAAGCGGTATGGTGTTGTCTTAAGACCACGGCGTTTTGCCGCAACCGCAAGAGACCGGGAAAAAACCGGGCGTATGCATTATCAGAAGAAAGAGGCTCAAAACCAACGATCTCCCTTAATCCTTGGGCCATACCCTCATTGGGTCCATATCCCTGTGGTGGAGTCCGCATTTGATCCACCATCATCAATAGTATGTTCGGACTGCTCGGATTAGGCTTAGTGGAATCGGAAGAACATGAGGCGAGTGTGCCAAGAGCTCCAGTGAGCGCCGCGGCGGCCAGAATTTTGGGTGGCGTGCTCAGAAATTCTCTGCGTGTCATCTTTTTCATCATAGTCGATACCTTTTCGTTAAGTTGTTGCGTCAAAATATCTTAACGTGGGGCCTACTGCAGCTTCATGTTCTCCTTAACCGAGCCGGCTATCTCTTTCCCAAGTCGACGGATATTATATTGCTGGGCCTTGACCCAGGAGTTGTATCCGTCATCCCCCAGGGGTTCGGAATAATGGCTACGCCGGATGACCGGCCCCCATTTTCCTTGGGAATCAATCAGGGTCCAGCGGATGATCAATTTAGCTTCCTTTCCCAAATTTCCGCCCATCTCCAGGACGTTGATCAGCACCTGACAGTTCGGGGCAAGACGCTGGTCGCCCGGAAAGAGGACAACTTTTTCAGTACCCAATTCCATGGCCAATTGTTCGGTCAGGGTGCGGGCGATCTCCCGGTCGAGATCACCGGCCCAGCGGTGATATTCACTTCTTTGGAAGACGCCGTCTTTCCCGCCCGTAGCGATTTGCGATCTATTCAGAATATCCGGGATGGTGACCGGTCCGACAAGCAGGACGAGTTGATCGTTTTTCCTTTCAATAGGCCCCTGGGCAGCAGTATCAAGTAGGCTGTAATATATAACCTGAGGAGACGAGGTGGCGCAGGCAAACCCAAACACTCCGAATAAACCGCACAGTACCGGTAAGCAATAGGTCCGGACAAACTTATTCATGTTTCTCTTTCTCCTTTCCAAAAATAATCGACTGAGGCCGTTTGTCTAAGGTTTCAGCCAATTCACGGACGGTCCGAAGGGTTCGTGTCAGTTCTTCAAGAGTTTTTTTGGCGTTGTAATTTAGCGGAGAGTCTTGATTTAGCGTCTTCTGCATTTCAAGCAGGACCTTTTGCAAATCCATCAGTGTCGCCTTTGCCTGGGGCGCCGTATCTTGGGTGAGTTTTTCGGCCAGGCCGCGTATTTGTTTCAGTGTATTCTGAGTTTCCTGCAGCACCAGACGCACTTCAGCCCCAATTTCCCGGAAAGGAACTTTTTCAAGATTACCAATGAGTTTTACCATACTCTCCTGCAGTTGCTGGAAAGTGCCGGGAATAGTCGGGACGACAGGATATTTGCCTTTAAAATAAAGAGTCTTTTTCGGTAAGTCCGGATGGAAGTCCAGGTTAATCATCAACTGCCCGGTCAAAAGATTACCATTCTGCAGTTGAGCGCGCAGTCCCCGCTGTTCGACCATTTCTTTTAAGAAGACATATGGGGTTTTTCTCATATCCCCATTGCCGTCCTTTTGATTAACTACGCGAATCCGCTCCGGCTCAACGGCGATAAGCACCGGGACAAGAAACTGTTTGTTGGTGACGTCGAATTCCAGGTTGAGATCGATAACCTCACCCACTTTGATGCCGTAAAGTTCCACCGGGGCGCCGATATAGAGACCACGCACCGATTGATTGAACAACATCAAGTAATAATTACGAATGGAGAAATTTTTCTCATTGGTGCTGGCCCGGTCTTGATAAAGATGAAATGCTGCTTCGTCCTTGGCTTCGTCTCCAGGGGGAGAGTCCTTGGCTTGATCGAAGGCGATGCCTCCGCTGATGACGGAAATCAAAGACTGAACGTCGACCTTGAGCCCCTGGGCATTGAGAGTGACATCGATGCCGCTGGCGTTCCAGAATCGGGTGTTTTCCTTGACTTGCTTGTGATGGGGAGCTTCGATGAAAATCTGGATATCCACCCCCTGGCCGCCCTGGCCTAACTTATAGCCGACTACCTGGCCCACCTGGATTTGCCGGTAGTAGACCGGAGCGCCGATATCCAGAGAACCGAGAGCGTCGGCGTTAAGTCTAAAGTGTCTTCCAGGCTGGCCCAGGGTCACTACCGGCTGCGCATCAAGCCCCTTGAAAGTCCTGGTCGGCTTTCCATCTTGGCAGGGATCAACGCCGATGTAAGCCCCTGAAAGTAGTGTGGTCAGACCGGACACCGAGCCTCCGTGCACCCGAGCCCGCACAACCCAGAATTTGGTTTTATCGGTCAGGTATTGCTCGCCTCCCTTGACCAATTTGGCGGTGACGATGACGTGGGAAATGCTCTGGCTCAATGAAATGTCCTCAACCTGACCAATCTCCACGTCTTTATATTTGATCTTAGTCTTGCCGGCCTCCATGCCCTCGGCATTACTAAACGTGATAGTAATAGTTGGGCCTTTTTCACTAATTGCCTTAAAGGCCAGCCAGCCGCCGATCAACAGGGCGACTATGGGCACGATCCAGACAATGGAAAAACGTCGTTTGGCTTGTACGCCGGCTTCTGCAGCCAGTTCTTCAACCTGATGGCTTACCATCATAATCCTCCTCAATAACGTCCCAGATAAGACGGGGATCGAAGCTCTCCGCAGCGAACATGGTGATGACCACAACCGAGGCAAAATAGATGGCCGCCGGTCCGGCTTCTATGGTCGCGATGGCGCCCAATTTAACCAAGGCCACCAGAATGGTCAGCACGTAGATATCGACCATCGACCAGCGGCCGACGCACTCCGTAAGTCGGTAGAGCGCGGTCCGGTCCTTCGGGCGCCAGGTTGATCGAAACTGGACGCTCAGCGATAAATAAATCAGGATCATCAGTTTAGCAAAAGGTACAAACACGCTGGCGATAAAGATAACCGCAGCAATTTCCCACGAGCCGGTTTGCAAGAAAAATATGACCCCGCTGAGGATGGTGTCTTTTTGCTTAATGCCGAGCGTTGAAGTTATGGTGATAGGCAAAATATTGGCGGGGATATAGAGAATAATCGCGGCGCAAATCAGCGCCCAGACTCGCGTTAAACTGTTGGGTTTGCGTAAATGTAGATGGGCCCCACAGCGGGGGCAGCGGCCGGGCGCTTGGGGATTCCGTGTTTCAATCAGCAGGCGGCAGTCGTGGCAGCTCATCAGACCGAGTTGACGGGCAGTGGCGATACGAGGATTCATCGACGGAGATCCAGACGTTCCCAAAGTAGAGACGGGTCCAAGTTAGAGAAAGCTGCGATCATGACGAAGATCAAAGCCCCAAAGGAAAAGGCCGATACGCCGGGCACGATGGTTGCCATATGCCCCAGTTTTACCAAAGCCACCAGAATGCCGATGAGGAAAACCTCCATCATGCCCCACGGGGCGATTTCCTGCACCAGGCGAAAAATTCCAACGGCACAAGGTGCGGGACGGTCGGCCCATTTCAGCGGGATCAGGACATAAAATAGGCCCAGCATTTGGATCAACGGAGCCAGGACGCAGGTGAGCAAGACAATCACCGACAGCTCGTACAATCCCTGTTTCCACAGCTCCTGAACGCCGGTCAAGAGGGTTGTTTCCTGAAAGATACCGCTTCGTTTCATGGTTAGAAAGGGAAAACTGTTTGAGATCGTAAACAAGATAAAAGCAGCTAAGGCCAGGGCAAGGGAACGGTCGATGCTGTTCGGCCGATATCGGTGAAGCAAGGCGCCGCAGCGGACGCAAAGTAAGATGGCTTTGGATTCTTTGGGTAACCGGTTGAGCATATCGCAGTCAGGGCAGGCCATGACCTCCCATTTATTTGATCGGGGAGGTTCGGCAAACGAATTGGTAGAACGATCAACGTCCGAGGCGTTGGGGCAAGATGAGGTTGGGGCGGAGGTAACATCCGGATGGACAACGGCATCGATCTCAGATGTATCATTATTCTTATTCAAAGCCTGTTTCCTTCCTGGTAGTTAAAAATTGTTGCTGTGAATACCATGTTTCAATTCCAGTGTCAAAAAGAAAATCGTCGGGTTCAATTCCACGAACTCCAGGTTTTCCGATTCCTATTTGTGGGAAAATAGATCATTATTAAAAAGAGACTGGAGTGGTCTGGTC
>JADFYA010000307.1 GCA_015233285.1 Deltaproteobacteria bacterium
CAGCCAAGATAAAAACCATTAATATCTTTATAAAAAATTGGAGCCGGGACAGTATCCATCAATGTCTGAGAAAAACTTAAATGCGCCCGCAAAGCATCTTCCACATGCTTCCGTTCAGCAATTTCAATACCGAGCCTTTCATTCTTGTCCCTCAATTCTCTATCTAACCGTTTATGATCAGTTATTTCCTGAATTAGCTGTTCATGTTGGGCTTGATATTTCCGCATGCCGAAATAGGCCGCGGTCGAGGCGACTGTGGTCGTGAAAACAACCGTTATGATATTTGACTGTAAAAGAGATATATCTGGATGAATTAACAATTTTAACAATTGATAAACGGTCATGCCGATTAGGGTCGTCAAGGCCACCCAAAAAATAGAGGCGCCCAGACTGACGCGGCGACGGCCGGTCATTTCATCTGGTTGGTCATCTTCGGTCTTTTCACTGTGCCGCATTATCAACCTCAATGATATATCGACTGACGATCGTAACTTAGCAAAAAAGCTGATCCCGTGCCCGGTGGAAACTGAATCATGAATATTTTTCTCATCGTTAGCGCAGCCCGACCGGGAAATTATTCCAGATTACCGCCACCTTTTCTTTCGTTTATACCGCTGGTAACCCTTAACCGACATTTCCGATTTCAGGCCCAGATAAAACTCACGCACGTCTTCGTTGGCCACCAGGTCCGGTGGGGTTCCGGCCAGCACAAATCGGCCGTTTTCCAGGATCAGTCCGTAGTCGGCGACGTTCAAAGCCATCCTGGCATTTTGCTCCACCAGCACAATGGTCACACCCTGCTGTTTGATCGTCTGGATAATAGAAAATATCTCTTTAACCAAAACCGGTGACAATCCAAGGGAAGGCTCATCCAAAAATAACAACTTGGGCCGACTCATCAAAGCCCGGCCAATGGCCAGCATCTGTTGCTCGCCGCCGGACAGCGTTCCGGCCGGTTGTTTTGATCTGATTCTAAGTAACGGAAAATAATCATATATACTCTCAATGTCGGCCCTGACGCCAATCCTGTCCCGCCTGATATAGGCGCCCAGGAACAAATTTTCAGACACGGTCAATTCCTTGAACACCTCTCGGCCTTCCGGAACGTAGGCCACCCCCATCCGGACAATGTCTTCAGTCTCCCGCCCATCTATTCTTTTGCCCATAAACTCAATGGTCCCTTTATCCGGCTGGCCATCGAGGAGACCCATGACCGTCTTTAGAACGGTCGTTTTCCCGGCCCCATTCGACCCCAAGATGGCTGTAATGGTACCGGCCTGAATAGATAGCGAAATACCGCGCAAGGCGTAAATCAACCCATAGAGGGTCTCGATATTCTTAATCTCCAGCATCGGCTTCGTCTCGCCCCAGATAGGCCCGCAGCACCTCTGGATGATTCTGCACTTCCTCCGGTGGCCCCTCGGCGATGACTTGTCCATAATTCAAAGCCAGGATGCGCTCGGAAATATCCATGACCAGTTTCATGTCATGCTCAATGACCAGGATAGTCACTCCCAGGTCTTCCTGAATATCCTTAAGCCAGATCATTAAATCTTGCTTTTCTTCAGAATTCATTCCGGCCGACGGCTCGTCGAGCAGAAGCAGCTCCGGTTCCATGGCCAGGGCCCGGCCCAGTTCCACTATCTTTTGCCGGCCGTAAGGCAAGCCCCCCACGAGTTGATCCCGGGCTGATTGCAGATCCAAGAAATCAATGATCTCTTCCACCTTGGCCCGGTGAGTGATTTCCTCTCGGGCCACCCTCGATCTTCTACTCCAAAGAGCCATTCCGGACAGGAATCCGGTTTTCATCTTAAGGTGGCGTCCCAGCATAAGGTTATCCATGGTGGTCATATGGGAAAACAGCTCGATGTTCTGGAAGGTCCTGGCAATCCCTCGATCAGCCGTCAGATGTGGCTTCAATCCGGTGATGTCTCTAGTCTTAAACAAAATTGAGCCGTTATTAGGCCGATAAATCCCGGAAATACAATTGAACAAGGTCGTTTTGCCGGCTCCATTCGGCCCAATAATGCTGTAAATGGTCCCCCGGGCCACGGAGAGATTAACCTCATGCAGGGCCAACAAGCCACCAAAAACAATCGACAGGTCTTCCACTTCCAAAAACGGCATGGTTAGACTTTCTTAACATAATGCCTGGTCAATAATCCGCTCGGCCGAAAGCACAAAATCAACACGATAATCAGAAACGCCACCACGGACTTGAATTCCAACGAAACCAGGCCGCCAAACAAATTTTCAATCACCCCCAGGAGGTACCCGCCCAGAGCAGCCCCTAAAAGCGATGTCATGCCGCCCAGCACGGCCGAGGCGAAGCCCTTGAGCATAGGATCTATCATCAGGTTCGGATCCAGCGTCACCACCGGCGCCAAAAACATGGCGGCCAACGCCCCCACCACCGAACTGATCGCCCAGGTTAAATTCAAAATCCGTTTGGTCCGGATGCCCATCAACCTGGCGGCCTGGTGATTCTGCTGCGTCGCCTTCATGGCCAAACCCACCTTGGTATACTTAAAAAAAATCCACAGGCTCAACATCGCGGCCAGGGCCACGCCCATGGTCCAGAGATTCAGATAACTGATGATCATCCCGGAGACCTCAATCACATCCGTATCGGAAACGGGAAACGGGAAATTCTTCTGGTCAGCCCCCCACTTCCAACCGGCCAGTCCGTACAATATCATTTCAAATCCCAGCGTGATCAAGATCAGCCCCAGCAGGTTCGGATTTTTAGCCCGTCTGAGGAAACAGAATTCCAAAAACATGCCCAGGGCGGCGGCGAAGATCAGGGCCAAAGCAAATGAAGCCCAAAAGGGAATCCGGTAAGTGTCGAGCATGGAATAAGCCGTAAAAGCAGATAGCATGGCCATTTCGCCTTGGGCATAATTAAGCACTTCCGATGTCTTATAAATAATGACCATAGCCAGGGCGATCAAGGCATAGACGCTGCCCACGGCCAGACCACTGACAATCAATTGACCAGTCATATCACTGTCCCTCCGGATGAAGCCGGCATCCCCTGACCGCCGGGCCGGTGGCGATCAAAACGGCCAGGTTTTCCAATAGATCTTGGTCCGAATCCAGAACCCGTACAAGCCCGATGGTTCAAACACCACGATCAAGACCAGGATCAAGCCGAAAACGATATTGGCCACATTAGGTAGGCCGCTGACGGAGAACCATTTCTCGGACATGGTCATTAATAACCCGCCCAGGTAGGGCAAATCTTGAATGGCGCTCAATTTCAGATTGAGGAACGACATGAACACCCCGCCCATAATCGAGCCAAGAATGGAGCCCACGCCGCCCACCACGACCATGGCCAAAAAGGTAATGGACAACATCAGATTAAAGGAGTTAGGGTTTATGAATCCCACCAAAAATACCATTAAGCCACCCGCAATTCCGGTGTAGCCGGCCGAGATGGCAAAGGCCAGTGTCTTGTATAAAGTCAGATTGATTCCAATCGTTTCTGCCGCCACGTCACTATCCCGAATGGCAATGAAGGCTCGACCCACCCTGGTTTTGATCAGATTGCGGGCCCCGATGGTCATGATCACGGTGATGGTCATGATCAGGTAATAGAAATGACGGTCACCTTTTAACAAAGAGCCGAACAGGATAAGCTCCGGCGCCTGAAGGCCCATATGCCCGCCAAAAAACCTCAACCGGCCCAAAAGTTGAGTCACCGTCAAGCCAAACCCTAAGGTGGCGATGGCCAGATATGGTCCCTCCAACCGTAAAGCCGGCAAACCCAGGACAAACCCAAATGCCGCCGCGATTAACCCGCTCAATGGCAAAGCCAAGATGAACGGCAAGCCGGCTTTGGTCATTAACAGCGTCGTGCCATAAGCTCCAATGGCGAAGAACCCGGCATGTCCCAGGGAGACCTGTCCGGTGTAACCAACCAGGATATTCAAACCTATCGCTACCAACACATTAACGGCCATGTAATTAAACATATAACTATAATAATTACCTACACAAAAAGGCAAGCCGGCCAGGGCCGCCAGGAGCACCAAAAACCAAAATTTTATCACACCGGACGGCAACAACTGAATATCTTCGTAATAGTCCCGCTTCATGTCCATGTTTGTTGATCCTTGTCGTCCGCTGCCGAATCCTACAATTAACCTGAGTCCGACGAGTATGCTATCTGGTACTTAATTAAAAAAACTCGTCGAACTTAGGCTAAAGATACTCTTTGGTTTCGGACTAGCCTTTTTTCTTTTCCGATTCCAAAGTCAACCGAGCCGCTGATTTCTCAAAATAGACTTCATGTTCCTCAAAGTTAACCGGTGTTGGCCGGAGCATGTTCAATTTCATGATCAAAAAATTCATCTTCTTGATCTGTTTGTACCGGGATTTCTCGTCGGTCATGGCCTCCAGCAGGTCTTCGGCGCGGCGGATCTCCTTTCTTAATTCCACTTCCGGGGGCAGACACGAGGCATTCTTCAAAATCTTATAAGCCATGCGCAGGTCTTCAGGCACATTACTGTCGTCCTCCAACTCCAAGGGCTGTCCCATCCCGGGCACTTCATCGAACTCGCCCCGGTCAATGGCGTCCTTGATCTGCTTCTCAGCTAATTTCTGGAAAATATCCATCCAGCAAGCCTCCCTCGTCTCCCGGCATGGGGTGATACAGTTCGTTATCCACAAACAGTTTAACCACGTTTC
>JADFYA010000308.1 GCA_015233285.1 Deltaproteobacteria bacterium
ACGGGGACCAGCCGCGGGCCATGGTTTAAAATTAAGGTAATTCCATTAGGATCAGTGATATACCGGGCATTAAGATAGTACTCGGCCAGGCCGGCGTCCTGGTAACTACCCGGAGGAGCCCCAGGGATAGACGTCACCCCGGGCACGGCCAATGGTACCGCCCCGGAGGCCAACAGGGCTTGACGGAGATTTTCCGGATTGAGAGTCACCCGCCGCCCCAACCCCTGGGCGCCATTCGTGACAGCCCCGGGGGCACAGAAAGTAACCCGCTCGATGAAACTTTCCATCCTGCCCCGCCGCAGCAGGTTAACAGCTCCGGCCAGGCCATAGCCCAGCCGGCGGATTGTGGAAGATTCGGAGGCCAGCAGCGACTTGACCCTGGCCGTGGTGACGACCAGGCGAAATATCGGATGGGACAGCACCTCTGTCACGGCTTCTGGAGGCAGAAACCGGTCAATGGCCTGGACCAGTTCATTGGTGCGGTCTTCCGGGGTATCAGCCTTTTTAAACATCATGTCCACATAGGCGGCCCGGAATTCGGCCAGGCCTTAAACGGATCAGATCCGCACCAGGCAAGCCTCCGCCCATAACCCGCCAGGGCCCCGGCCAGTAATACCGGGCCGTCACCCCGAAGCAACCCGGATTCCAGCAGGGCTAAGTCGAGGCCGGCGAAAGCCATCCATCTCGGTCCGGTAGCCGGCCCAACCACGGCCTTAATGGCTCCAGGGGTCAATCCTTCTTCCCTAATTCTATTGATAATCCGGGGCCCAGCCAGCACCGTCAAAAGTTGGCTATCCATAATATTGCCCTGTCATCCCTTCCTCCCTCAACGTACCCGCACCGAACATTAATTTGGAGTTCTTTTGGGCCGCGCCAATCCACTAACTAAGCGAATATGCATTACCCGGCTTTAATCGACGCCGCGGCGAGCACCGGTTTTTTGTTTGCTCATTAGGGTTACTCATTGAAGACAACCAGCGACAAGCAACCAGAAACCAGCAACGAGTGACCGGCAACTTCCGGCGGCCGGTTAGGCGACAACATCCACAATCTGCCCCTTTTGATCGCGGGTCTGCTGGGCCATTTCCGCACTGCAGGCGATATCCGCCGTGGCATAGTCTCTCAGCTCTACGGCATAATCCGGCCGTCGAATGACGATGTTTGTGTGATCCGGATCCAATATGTGATCCAGTTGCTCAAACGCCCGTGACGGCCGGTGGGACAACTGGAGCACCCCAAGGGGTGAGGCTATCAGATATTGCTCGGTGAGGGTGAGCGGGGGGACCACGCGATCGAGTAGCCGGAGATCGGGCTTGGGCTGGTTGCCGATTAGCGAAGTATATATATTTTTGATGTTATTTAATGCAGTTATGGACATTTTACGACTCCCCCGAACTTTCCTTTACCATCCCTGGAGTCGTATTTTCGGTCCTGCCTTGGGCCGTTAACCTGCCTGAGCGACTTGCTCCAATCTTTTTCGTTTAGACGTGATGGTAACGATAACCGCCTGAATCGTCCCTTTGGGTTGTACTTTACCACAAGGTCATCTCGGTTTCACCAATTTTTTTTATCCTCCGATTCGCCGCGAGTTAAATTGGGTAACCAGTTCAAGAGAGAGGGGAAGACGCCTTGGTCAACATTAAGTCCACTTTCGCCTCGGTCTATTAAAATTTGTTTCACCTTGCCTTTTTTAATTGACAAAGCCCTGGGGGTGTCTTATATTGTCATCTATTTACGTGGGCAGGTTCCATATATTTGATTTCTCTTAATAAATTTTGAATTTCAGCCGTTTTGAACGGATATTCGGCAGGTGCCGGAAGGCCGGGAGGAATCCAGGCAGGTTCAGCCAAAACGGCTCTTTCTGAAGTCTTTGGCAAGATATTAAGTTAGGAATGGTGTATTGGCCTTGGATGAGGTTATTGAGTGAAAAATACGGGCCGTGAAGGTTATTGGTCACCGGTTTCACCATCCATAACACGTCAGTGCAGGACACATTAAGGAGGAACGAATGCCAGTAGGACCAGTTGAGCAAAAAAAACTAAACTACCAGGAGTTGAGGATCTACTCAGATGCCGAACTCCACAATTACACGGAAGAGGAGCTGAAGAACTTTAAAGTCAAGCATGCTACCCCCATCTGCGACGGATACGAGACAGGCCCATGGCCTAGCTTTGTCTCCGACGCGAAACGGGCGGCTCTTCATCGTCATAAACTCCCCAAAGAAAAGTTGATTCTTTCTCCGGACGTCATCGACGACTTCCTGGGCCAGCTTGAACTTTCTTACAAAGAGGGTGAAGGTCACTGGAAACACGGCGGCATCGTAGGCGTGTTCGGTTACGGCGGCGGCGTTATCGGCCGTTACTCCGATCTGCAGCAAGAATTCCCGGGTGTGGCCCATTTTCACACCATGCGCGTCAATCAACCCGGCAGCAAGTTCTATGACACCGATTTCCTGCGGACCATCTGCGACTTGTGGGAATTCCGTGGCAGCGGTTTGATGAACCTGCACGGCTCCACCGGCGACTTGGTTCTCTTGGGTACGACTACCGACCAATTAGAACCGATTTTTTATGAGTTGACCCACAGCATGGAACAAGACTTGGGCGGATCAGGCTCCAACCTGCGTTCCCCATCCTGCTGTATCGGCCGGGCCCGGTGTGAATGGGCTTGCTACGACACGCAGGACCTGTGCTACCAATTGACCATGAATTACCAGGACGAACTCCATCGTCCGGCCTTCCCGTACAAATTCAAATTCAAGTTTGACGGCTGCCCCACCGGTTGCGTGGCCTCCATCGCCCGTTCCGACATGTCCTACATCGGGACCTGGAGAGACGACATCCGGATCGACCAGAAGGCCGTCCTGGCTTATGTGAACAATGAAATTCCCCGGAACGGCGGCGCATTGGCCGGTCGTGATTGGGGCAAATTCGACATCCAAAAAGAAATCATCGATCTCTGCCCCACCGAGTGCATGTTCTTCGACGGCAAGACCCTGTCCATCAACAACAAAGAATGCAACCGCTGTATGCACTGCATTCACGCCATGCCCCGCGCTCTTCGGCCCGGTGTCGACACCGGTCTGAGCGTCCTCTTCGGCGCCAAAGCCCCCATTTTGGAAGGCGCCCAGTTGGCCACGTTGACGGTGCCCTTCATGAAAGTCGAATCGCCCTACGACAACGTCAAGGAGTTGGTGGAAAAGGTTTGGGAATACTGGATGGAAGAAGGGAAGAACAGGGAGCGCTTAGGCGAAATGGTCCAACGGATCGGCATCCCCACCTTCATCGAATCCCTCGGCATCACGGCGATCCCACAAATGGTGAAAGAACCGCGGTCCAACCCGTACATCTTCTGGAAAGAAGAAGAGGTACCCGGCGGATGGACAAGAACGATTGAAGAATACAGGTCTAGACATAAGAGATAGGAGGCGTACCAATGTCAATGTCTTTAGAGAAGCTTGGCCTTTACAATCCAGACAAGCCAATGGAAAACCGCATTACGGATATCGGGCCGCGTCACTTTTATCAGTACTTTCCAGAAGTAATCAAAAGAAACTATGGCAAGTGGCTGTATCACGAAATCATTAAGCCCGGCGTTCATGTCCATGTCTCCGAATCAGGCGAAAAATGCTTCACGGTCCGCGTAGGCGGCGCCCGGTTCATGAGTGTGGAACACGTTCGGGAAATCTGTGATATCGCCGACAAGCATTGCGACGGTAAAGTTCGGTTCACCACCCGGAACAACATTGAATTCATGGTCGATGATGCCTCCAAAGTAGATGCGCTGGTAGCCGCCAAAGCCGAAATCTAATTCAATCAGCAAAGAAAGGGGAAATGCTGTGGGAAAGGAAGTAAAGGTTTGGTACGATCAGGAAGCAGACTATCTGGAAGTCCTTTTTGAAAGAAAAGAAGGCTACTTTAAAGAAACTGAGAATGATGCGGTCATGGAGAAGGTGGATGAGGACGGAAATATTCTTGGCTTTTCCATATTGAAAGTGAGTGCCTTGGAACGAGGAAAACCACTCTCGGTAACTCTTAAAAGCCTGGCCGCCTGATTGCTGTTCAAAGTATAATTAGGCAGCAACAGGCTTCTTCAAGAATTCCAATGATGCTCTTCAAAGTATAAACAGCTCCAAGAGAAGCTCCCAGATTATTCCAGACTGGTCAGAAGCCCCCGTATCTCGTCATATTTTTTAAGCGTGTTCAGCCATTCCCGGGGCAAGCCGGCCAGGCCCAGGTGCGCGCCTAAGACCATTCCGACCAACATGCCCCGCCCGGCTGAGTCCCCTCCCGCCATGACGCAGTCGATGAGGCCGGAGGAGAAGTCCTGCTCATGCCTGGCCAGCAACTGGACGACCCCCGGAAAAGCCGATTCTGCCGCGCAACTCTGACCGAACCGGGCGATGACCGTCAGGCTATCCTCCTGTTTCGAGTCCAATCCTGCTTGAACCAATCTGTAAATCGTTGACTTGGGAAAGTGTTCCTGAGCGATCAGGTCCATGCTCTCCACCGGCGAACCACCCTGGAGCACCCGGTGGGTGACTCGGGCGAAATACTCGGCGCAATCAATAACAAATGGATCGTTGTGGGTCATGGCTGTTTGGGATCGCCCAGCCTGGACCAGGGCATCGAGGTCATTGCGGTACCGGTAGATCAGCGGGGCGATACGGGAGGCGCCGGCCAGGTCATGG
>JADFYA010000309.1 GCA_015233285.1 Deltaproteobacteria bacterium
GGCCATTACCGACCGGGCCGTACGACAACACGGCGGGACAATCCAGGCCGTTAACGCGGCAGGAGGTGGGTTGATCATTGAAATCAGGCTTCCGGCGGCTCAGAGTCCAGGGGCTGGACAGGGCAAATGTCTGGAAAATGCCGTCGGGTACCCGAATGAACGACGCCGGATAGTAAGACGCCGAAATGACAACACATAAAGGAGAAGATACTTGATCATCGATCAATTCTTGCCCCATTACGATGTCAGGACGTCGTACCGGATACGGGTCAACGCGCCTGTTGAGACCGTGTATTCGGTAGCCCGTTCTTTAGATATGCGTGATTCCAGGCTGGTCCGGTGCCTCTTCGGGTTGCGCCGACTCCCCGGAAACGGCCTGAACCTTTACACCCCGTGAACGTGTATAGAATATCGGCTATGATCCTCGTCTGGATTAAAATCCGGTTTGGGCTGGCCTGAAATCTATAGCCGGTCGTGCTGAGACCGGCCAACTTCTAGGGTACAACCCCGCGCCGGATGATAACATCAGGCCCGTGTTCGAGCGTCTCGGCCAGTTCGGGGCAGGTTATCTCCGAACTAATGTTCAGGCCATAGGCCTCGTAATAATGCATGGCTCCGTTATCTTAGGATATATTCACGGGGAATCGGGCAGAACAGGCCAACTTACCGAACTGGGCGGCCGGCTTTGATGTCATCAATGTAACGTTGGGCCTTCCGGCCTAAGTTGGAGTCGGGACTGAGGGAGACGACTGATTCAAACGAGGCTCTGGCTTCGATCATCTGCCCCATCTTGGCTTGAAGCAAGCCCAAGTTGTAATGGGCGTCGGGAAATTTAGCGTCAAACATCACGGCCAGCCGGTAATTCTCCAGGGCCAGGTTAAGCTTGCCCAACTTCTCGTAGGACTGGGCTATTCCGTTTAGGGCGGGTACAAAGCGCGGAGTACTTTTAAGGGCTCCCTGGTAACAAGCTACGGCCTTGTGGTAATCACCTTTTTGATGATAGGCCAGGCCCATATTGCACCAGGCGTACTGAGGGGTAGGGTAGAGCAGGTTTTTCACCGCGGCTTGAAATTGTTCAATAGCCTTGTCGTATTCACCCATCCGCACATAAACGATGCCCAGATTGTTGTAGGCCTCGGAATAGTCGGGTTTGAGGGTCTGGGCGTTTTGGAAGTGTTTGATGGCCTCTGGATAGACTTCCTTGGACATGTAGGCCGCGCCTAAAATATTCTGAATTTCCGCATTATTCGGGTCTAGTTTGGCGGCTTCAAGCAATTCTTTGAGGGCTCGGGTGAAGTCCCCGGATTTAAGATAAGAATCACCCAATTTCAGGTGGGTCTGGGCTTTGTCTTCACCTTGGAGCGAGGTGCCGGCGCATCCCATGGTGAGGAGGATCAGGCCCAAGAGGGTTAGGATGATGATTGCATTTAAGCCAAAGCCGCCTTTTTTCCTTATCACGTGTGCACTCTTTTCCGAGTCGGGTTAAATTCACCAAGAATCAGATCATCTTATGGAGCGGATATTCCACAATGCCCTCGGCGCCGCGTTTGATCAACTCGGGAATTAGATCCCGAACCTTGGTTTTGTCGACCACAATTTCCACAGACAGCCAGGGGACTTCGTACAAGGAGGCCACGGTGGGGGCGTTGAGGGACGGCAGAATGGCGATGACCTGCTTGATCTTTTCTTCCGGGACGTTCATCTTAAGGCCGACCATATTTTCGGCCAGCAAGGCGCCTTTGAGCAGAAGCCGGATCTGTTCGATCTTGTTCTTTTTCCAGGGGTCTTCCCAAGCTTTGGGATGGGCGATGAGCTGGGTGTTGGTCGACATCAGGTCTTTAATTATTTTAAGTCCATGGGCCTTAATGGTGCTGCCCGTTTCGGTCACCTCGACAATGGCGTCGGCCAAACCGGAGACGACCTTAGCTTCCGTCGCGCCCCAGGAGAACTCTACCTCCACCGGAATATTGTGCTGGGCAAAATATTTTTTGGTAAAATTGACCAGTTCCGTGGCTACCTTTTTCCCGGCCAAATCCTGGATGTCTTTAATGTTGGATTCCATGGGCACGGCTAAGACCCACCGGGCCGGCCGCTGACTGGTTTTGGAATAAACCAGGTCATCCACCACAACTACCTGGGATTCATTTTCCATAATCCAATCTTTGCCGGTCAGTCCCACGTCAAGAGTTCCATTTTCGACGTACCGGGACATTTCTTGGGCCCGGCAAATGGAGCAATTGATTTCCGGGTCATTAATCCGGGGGAAATAGCTCCGGCTGTTAACTTCGATTTTCCAACCGGACTTGGCAAATAGTTCGAGAGTGTAGTTTTGCAAGCTCCCTTTGGGGATACCGAGTTTTAGAACATTCATTTTGGATACACCTTATTCGGATCGAAGACTTTTTCATCAACCACGGTCAATCCGCCCTGATTATCGACCCGGCGGTAAAAACAGGAGCGGTATCCCGTATGACAAGCCGCACCGCCAAGTTGGTTGACCTGAAGGAGGATGGTATCGTTATCGCAATCGACAAACACGGCCACGACCTGCTGCACGTGACCCGAGGTGCCGCCTTTGTGCCATAGCTCCCGGCGGGACCGGCTCCAATAATGGGCCTGGCCGGTGCTCAAGGTTTTCTCCCAGGCCAGTCGATTCATATAGGCCATCATCAACACCCGGCCATCTGCGGCGTCCTGGACGATAGCCGGAATAAGGCCGCCGGTTTTTTCAAAATCTAATTCCACCATAATTTTTCCAAAATAAGTTAAGCAGCCGCTGGTTAGCCAGTCTGCCTCCGGTCAGGAGTCTCAGGGCCACTGTTTGTAGATAAAGATGGACCTCAACTGAGCGTAGGCCCGGATAATATTAGCCGGGACGCCTCTTGTCAAGGTTTAACATGAAGTCATTTCGACAACAATGTTTTATCAGTCTGTTGTCACTCACTTATGGCGGGAGGCCCGGCCAGGCGATGAGGGCGGGATGGCCAGGCCTGAAAACGATATCAATAGGTTCCGGACTTACCGGCAACAAAAACGACGATCCTAAACCAGATGATACAGGACATTGAAATAACGATCATTGAGATCGGATATCGGACGATAGAGCTTGAAGTTTTTCTTTCAATTCGGTATTATGGAAAACTGTGATAACTTACGGATGAAATTTCCAATTGTCGGATCATGATCACGATGAGATCAGCTCATGAAAAAAAACTGGCTAATCCCCATTGAATATGCCCTTGGCGCCGCCGCCGGCCTATCGTTACTCTACTTGACCAGCCGGCACAATTATCTTCTTTTTCACAGCCTAGCCGAGGGATTCAGCATTGCCGTAAACCTGGCCATTTTTATGTTGGTCTGGAACTCCCGAAAAAATCTGGGCAACGGATATATCTTAATCTTAGGATTTAGCTCATTATCCATTGGTGCTTTGGATTTGGCCCATACCTTGGCCTACCAGGGCATGGGGGTATTTTTCGGACACGGGGCCAATCCGGCCACCCAGTTGTGGATGGCGGCCCGGTATGTTCAGAGCCTCTCGCTACTCATCGCGTCCATGTATCTGGGCCAATCTGCTGAGTCCGTTAAATTACCCGGTAAATTAGTTTTGGCCGGCTACACGGCCGTGACCGGCCTCCTGCTATGGATGATTTTTTACGGGGGTATTTTTCCCGCCTGTTATATCCAGGGCGTCGGATTGACTTTCTTTAAAAAAGCCGGCGAATATATCATCTGCCTGATCTTTATTGTCTCTTTAATTCTGCTCAAACGTCATCGGGACGAGTTTGACCCCGTGGTCGGCCGATGGCTGGGGATGTATCTAGTTGCCTCCATCTTCTCCGAACTAACCTTTACCCTATATCTCAGCGTCTTTGGATTTATGAATATGCTCGGACATATTCTTAAAATTATAGCCTTCTTTTTTGTTTATAAGGCCGTGGTGGAGATGGGCGTCAGGCAGCCCCAGGCCCTGTTGTTCCGGGACCTCCGGCAACGGGAAGAGGCTTTGCAGAAAAGTGAAGAACTTTTCCGGACCATGTCCGATTTTACCTATGATTGGGAGTACTGGCTGGATCCTGAAAAACAATTTGTTTACATCTCGCCATCCTGCGAACGGATGACCGGGTACCGGGCTGAGGATTTCCGGAACGACCCGACACTCCTGACCAGAATCATCCACCCCGACGATTTGGCAGTAAATATAACGCACCTTGGTGAAGGTATGGAAGATTCTGGAATTCACTCCGCCGATTTTCGCATTATTACCCAAAAGGGGGAGGAAAGATGGATCAGCCACATTTGTCAACCGGTGTACGGTCGCGACGGGAAGTTCTTAGGCCGGAGGGCCGGTAATCGCGACATTACGGCTCAGAAACAGGCTGAGACCACTCTCAGGGAAGCGGAGAGATCCCTGCGGGAGAGTGAAGAGCGTTTGAGGACATTGATTAATGCCATGCCCGACATCATTTGCTTCAAAGACGGCCAGGGGCGCTGGCTCGAAGCCAATGATGCCGATTTGCGGTTGTTTGAGCTCACCGAAGTGGATTATCGAGGGAAAACTGGTTCTGAAATGGCGGCATTTTCGCCCGGTTGCCGGGAGGCGTTTCTGACCTGCGGCGACAGCGACGAACGGGCCTGGGAACTAAGAA
>JADFYA010000030.1 GCA_015233285.1 Deltaproteobacteria bacterium
CTGAGAAAATTGCCAACGCAATCATTTTGGTACATCAACTCACGAATTGTGGAACGTTACTTCTCGATTCTAAATTCACGACCGGGTCTCGACATTGGCTTGCGTCTGGCTTAAGTTAATGACATTGCATTGCGTCCGGTTACTCGCATAAATCGACCGGCACGAGCAACCAGCAACCGGCAATCAGTCCCAATCCGAGGAGAAAAACGTCTTAAAGGCCCGATAGGTCATGTACAGGTCACCTTTATGGGCAATTTCAAAGGGCGAGTGCATGGACAGGAGCGGAGGGCCGCAGTCGATGATATCCATCCCATATCTGGCCATGTGCTTGGCCACGGTGCCGCCTCCCCCCTCGTCAACCTTGCCCAGCTCACCGGCCTGCCAGGCCACGTCATGTTTGTTGAACATGAGCCGTAACCAGCCCAAATAATCAACGTCGGCATCACTGGAGTCGTACTTTCCCCCAGAACCGCCGAATTTGGACAGACATATGCCATATCCGATTCTTGCCGCGTTTCTTTTTTCATGGACTTCCTGATAGTCGGGATCGAGACCGGCGTTCACATCCGCGGATAACGCCCGTGACCGGCTGAGGCCGCGCAGCACTTCCAGATGCGGAGTCCGGGGCGAAGTGATTTGGATCAATTCGGCGGTAAAATTTTCTAAAAAGAGGGAATCGGCGCCGGTGGCACCCGCACTTCCGATTTCTTCCTTGTCGGCAAAATGGGCCACCACTGTCCGGGCCGGGGTGTCCATTTCCAGGATGGCCTGGAGGCTATGGAAGGCACAGGCCCGGTCATCCTGCCCGTACGCTCCGACAAAACTGCGATCCCAACCTACGTCCTTGGCCGGTCCGGCCGGAACCACTTCCAGTTCGGCGCTGATCAGGTCTTCCTCCACCAGGCCGTAACGTTCATTTAGCACCCTGAGTAATTCCAGCTTAAACCGTTCTTTTGTATCTTCGTCCTCAAAAGGGATCCCGCCGGCCAGGATATTCAGCTTTTCACCCGGAATGGCCTCGGACATTTTTTTGTCCGATTGCACCTTTCGGGCCAGATGGGGCAGCAGATCGCAGACCACGAAGACCGGATCGTAGATGTCTTCCCCCAGTCTGATGTCGATAGCCTGGCCATCGCCCTTGATGATCCGGCCGTGGATGGCCAGCGGCCGGGTGACCCATTGGTATTTCTTGATTCCGCCATAATAGTGAGTCTTGAACATGGCCAGTTCTACTTCTTCATAGAGTGGATTTTGTTTCAAATCCAGGCGCGGGCAGTCAATATGAGAGGCGATCAGGGCCAGCCCCTGCTGT
Organism: Deltaproteobacteria bacterium; assembly: GCA_015233285.1. The sequence goes on from JADFYA010000030.1 coordinate 1,313, forward strand.
GGCGGTTTTTCCCCCAACACGGCCAGGGCGATGGTTTTGTTCTGGGCCACCTTATAGAAGCGTTTGCCTTCTGAGCAGAGGTCGATATTTTTGAACCCCTTCTCGTTGGCCATGGTTATAATTTCAGCCACAGCCTGACGTTCGGTTTTGGCTTTGCTCAGGAAGTCTTTGTAGCTTTCAGCCATCGTAAAGCAATCCCGTCTTTCTTGAGCCGATAACCGATCCCAGACGAGTTTGGGCCTGGCCAGCAGTTTTTCGGAGAGTTGTTTGATTTCTTTCTTGGTCATTTTCTTAACCATAGTCGCTCCTGGAGATTGGCTGATCATGTACATCCGGGTTCTTGATATTGTAATCTATACCCAGGGTCAGCGAAGCGCCGGCCTGAGGCGGGATCAAAATTGGACAATTACGACTGTTTGAAGTATAACCTCATTGTTAGTTTTATTGGACCGCCGGCCATGAAAGGACAGGAGGCGAATAAAATTATTAGTGTTGTCAAGCCCATGAAACAAAAGAGAGCGTTCCGGTCAGGTTACATATTGACAGATGCGGCCGGAGTGTTAACTTTATCTGGCCATCTTAGCACAAATTGAGGCTGGATGAACAGATAATAGGTAACCCCCGTTTCAGTTTTAGGGACCAACCCGAGGAGAAATAGTTTTATGCCGGCGAACCGACAATTAGCCTTTGAACAAGGCCCCATCCGCCCGCCCAGTGAGGCCTCCAGTCTGCTGATCCGGGTGACCAGGAATTGTCCCTGGAATAAATGCACCTTTTGCAGCACTTACCGTAATAAAGAGTTTTCCCGCCGGCCGCCGGCCGAGGTCAAGCAGGATATCCAAACGGCCAGGGATATGGCCGACGAGATTCAAGCCCTGTCCCAGAAGATGGGGAATTTAGGCCGGGTCACCCCGGAGGTGGTAAATTATATCTATCAAAACGGCCAACTGTATAATGATCAATTCTTGAGTCTGGCTGCCTGGCTATTTTATGGGGGGCAACATGTTTTTTTGCAGGATGCCAATTCACTCGTCCTGCCGACCGACCAACTGGTGGATATTCTAAACTTCTTAAAAGAAAAATTTCCCAATGTCAACCGGATTACCAGTTATGCCCGGTCCAAGACCATTGCCAAGAGTAAACCGACGTCGGACCTGATCCGGCTCAGGGAGGCAGGATTGACCCGGCTTCATCTGGGCCTGGAAACCGGAGATGACGACCTGCTGAAATATGTGGCCAAGGGAGTTACTGCGGCCGAACATGTGGAGGCGGGACAGCGGGTGGTGGCCTCGGGGATAGAACTTTCCGAATACGTTGTCCTGGGACTGGGGGGGCGCCGGTGGTGGCGGGAACATGCCCTGAATACCGCTCGGGCGCTGAATCAAATCAACCCTCACTTCATCCGGTTCCGGTCGCTCAAGCTGCTCAAGGGCATGGAGTTGACGGAAAGGATGCGGGCCGGTGAGTTTGAGGCCCCCACCGAAGATGAGATGATCCGGGAAGAAAGATTGCTCATTGAAAATCTGGCCGGAATCACCTCCCGGGTGGTGAGCGATCATGTCCTGAATCTGCTCATGGAAGTGGAAGGGCAACTGCCTCAGGACCAGCAAAAAATCCTCGACTTGATCGACCATTACCTCAATTTGTCCGATAACGACCGGCGCCATTTCCGGCTGGGCAAAAGGGCCGGTATCTACAACACCATGTCGGACATGACCGACAATTCTTTGCGCCACCAGGTGGATGGGCTGATGGCCCAGGTCTCGGCTCAAGGCCCCGAAGCGGTAGACGACTTCATCTCCCGGCTGAGAGAACGGTTTCTTTAAACCTATGGCCAAGACCGTAACCCGAACCCCGTAACCCGTAACCCGCAACCCGAAATCCATATGCGCGATTATGCTACTATAGCCCCTTTCTTTCGGCGAAATGTCTGGCGAATCCTGGGCGGACTGGCCGCCTTGCTGGTGGTGGACATGGTGCAACTGTTCGTCCCCAGGATAATCAAGTACGCCATAGACGACCTGACCGGCCTGACGCCCCAGCCGGCTAATTTGATTAAGTATGGCGGAGCGATCCTGGGGTTGGCCGTGTTGACCGGGACATTGCGGTACGTCTGGCGGCTGCTCCTATTCGGGAACTCCCGCGAAGTGGAAGAAGGGCTGCGGAACCGTATATTCTCCCATCTTTTGACCTTGCCTCTGAGCTATTTCCAGCGTATGAAAACAGGCGATCTGATGGCCCGGGCCACCAATGACTTGAACGCGGTGCGGATGGCCGCGGGCATGGGGATTGTCGCCGCGGTCGATGCCTTTCTTATGGGCGGGGCTGCCGTGGCTTTTATGATCTACATCGACCTGCGGTTGACCCTCCTGGCTATGCTGCCGATGCCGCTAATCGTCTGGTTGACGCGGCGGTACAGCCGGCAGGTGCATAAACAATATGACGTGATCCAGGCCGTGTTTTCCCAAATGACCGAAAGCGTCCGAGAAGGTCTGGCCGGGATGAGGATCATTAAGGCCTATAACCTGCAGGGCCGCGCCGCCACCCGTCTGGCTTGCCTGAGCCGGGAATACGTCCAAAAAAACATGGGCCTGGCCGGGACAATGGGCTTCTTCCTGCCCATGACGGCCTTTGGCAACAATCTTTGCCTGGCTTTAGTCCTGGGAATCGGCGGCCGCCAAACGGTGCTGCAACAGATCACTCTGGGTGATTTTGTGGCCTTTATCACCTACCTCAATCTGCTGACCTGGCCCATGATGGCCCTGGGCTGGGTGGTGGGTCTGATTCAGATGGGAACGGCTTCCTTAAAACGGATCAACCTTATTTTGGCTGAACCGTCTGAGCCGGGGCTGCAGTCCGGGCCGGTATCCAGCCTGGTTCCGGCCGGCTCGCCCGACCTGGTCGTCCCAGGCGGCATCGGCATTGAGATTAGGGATCTGCATTTCCGCTACGGCGCCCATCTGCCTCCGGTGCTGCAAGGTCTGACCCTATCCATTCCACCTGGAGTGACCACGGCTATTACCGGTCCCACCGGGTGTGGCAAAAGCACCCTGGCCGCTTTATTGATTCGGCTGTTTGAGACATCAGCCGGGAGTATTTCGATCAACGGCCGGGAGATCAACTCTCTACCCCAGGATCTGGTCCGGTCCCTGGTGGGGGTGGTATTCCAGGAGCCGTTTTTGTTTTCAGATACGATTAGAGGCAACCTGTTGCCCAGTCGGAGCGAAGCCGGGCCGGAAGAACTCACCCGGTCTTTGGCGGATGCCGCACTGCTGAGTGAGGTCCAAGGGTTTCCCCTGGGGATGGACACAGTCTTGGGCGAGAAGGGTTTGAACCTGTCCGGCGGCCAGAAACAGCGCCTGACCATTGCCCGGGCTCTGCTGCTTAAGCCACCGGTGCTGGTCTTGGACGATGCCCTGTCGTCCGTGGATACGGAAACCGAAGAGACCATCTTGAATCAATTGATGTCTCGGCGCGGCGGCCTGACCAATGTCATCATCTCCCATCGGATCTCGACCATTAAGCGGGCGGACGTGATCTATGTTCTGGAAGAGGGTCGGATTACGGAGACCGGGACCCATCAGGAATTGGCGGCAGGGGGCGGATTCTATGCCGAGCTGGATCGGCGGCAGCGGCTGATGGATGAGCTGGATCGGAATGTGGTGGGTTAATGTACGGCGATTACGGATACTTTGAGGAAGGCCATGTCGGCCGCCGGCACGATCTCCGGCTGCTGGGCAGATTGGTCGTGTTTTTTAAACCATACCTGCTCTGGTTGGCTATTTCCGTGGTTCTGATGATCGTTATGGCCGGGCTGGACCTGGCCTTACCCTATTTAACCAAAACCGCCATCGACCGGTACATTACCTCTGCTTCATACCAGGTTGATTTAACAGGCAAAGCCACCCGCTCGGCGGCAACCCGGCTGGTTTCCCGATACGGACACTATCTTATCCCTACGGGGCACCATGACCGATACTTTATCGACGCCTTGGGCCTGCAGGCCATGGATCCCAAGGACCTGGCCAGGTTCAAAACGGCCGGGCTGATCGGTGAAGATCGCTATCTTTTCGTGGCCTTCCCCCAGACCGGTGGAACTGCAGCCGTTACCGCCAGTCCCGCGCCGTTTGTGACGGGTCTCCCTAGTGACCCGGCCAATCCCATGCTGCCTCCACCCGAGCCTGTTTCTACTTCGGTGATTGAGCAGGTTCTGCAATGGAGCCGAAGTCTTCTGTGGCAGCCGGCCCCGGCCAATGTCCAGACCGTCATCGACAAATATCCGGAGATGTTTGAACGGGTCTCGGGCCGCGCCTATTTCCGGGCCAAAGCGGCGGCGAAATTGTCGGGTGACGATCTGCGCCTCCTGCGGGGCCGGGATCTGATCGGCATCTACCAGATGGCGGCCCTGTTCATTCTGTGCAGTCTTCTGAATCTGGTCTTTTACGCCTTAGATGTCATTGTCATGGAATATGCCGGGCAAATGATCATGATGGACCTGAGAATGGCCTTGTATCGGCATATTCAGGTGTTGTCCATGAGGTTTTTTGACGGTAACCCGGTGGGACGGCTGGTCACCCGAGTAACCAACGACGTGGAAAATATGAACGAGATGTTTAAATCCGTGGTTACCACCATGTTCAAGGACTCCTTCTTAATTGCCGGTATAGTCATCGTGTTGTGGCAGATGAACCGGTCGTTGGCGCTGCTGGTCCTGGCTATGATTCCGGTGGTGGCGGTGGCCACGATGGTCTTCGGTTTCCAGGCCCGGGATGCCTTCCGGTTAAATCGGACCAAGATCGCCCAGATTAATTCCTTTTTGCAAGAATGCCTTAACGGGGTGGCCGTGCTTAAGGGGTATCGGCTGGAGAACGGTAGTTTCGAGAAATTCCGGATAACCAATTACGAAAACTACCTGGCCGGGATGAAACAGGTCCGGGTGTTCGCTGTGTTTATGCCGCTGATGGAAGTTTTGAGTGCGGTGACGGTGGCTCTGGTCGTTTGGTACGGGGGAGGGAAGGTGATCCAGGATGCCATTTCGCTGGGTACGCTGGTGGCTTTTTTGTCTTACGTTACGATGCTTTTTAAGCCGGTTCGGGACATGGCGGAAAAGTATAACATCATGCAGAACGCCCTGGCCTCTTCGGAGCGCATTTTTCAGTTGCTGGACACCCAAGATCCCGATGCCCTGGAGCAAAACAATGAGACCGAGTCTCCGGTCCGGGGCGATGTCGTTTTTGACCGGGTGAGCTTTGCCTATAAGCCTGGGGAGGCTGTGTTGAAAGAAGTGTCCTTCCAGGTGGGGGCGGGAGAGAAGGTGGCCTTGGTCGGGGCGACGGGATCCGGGAAGACCACGTTGATCAGCCTACTGGAGGGGTTCTATCCCCGGTATGAAGGCCGAATCTTGCTTGACGGTCAGGATATCCGGGGATTAAGTCCCTATTTTCTCAGGTCTCAGGTGGGTTTGGCTCTCCAGGATGTCTACTTGTTTTCCGATACGGTGCGTGAAAATATCGCCCCGGGACGGACGGACCTGTCTTCGGAAGAAGTGGCGGATATAGCCCGGTCGATGAATGCAGATCACTTTATCCAGTCCTTACCCAATGGTTACAACACCGTACTATCCGAGAATGCTTCCACTTTGTCTTCCGGGCAAAGACAATTACTTGCCTTTTGCCGGGTGTTGGCTTATAATCCTCGGGTGTTGATCCTAGACGAAGCCACTTCCCATGTGGATACGGAAACTGAACAGCTCATTCAGCACGCCCTTGACCGGCTGATGATCGGCCGGACCTGCATTATTGTGGCTCACCGTCTTTCGACCATCAAGAAGGCCGACCGAATCATCGTCATGCACAAAGGAAGACTGCTGGAGCAGGGTACTCATGCCCAACTGATGGCGGCCAGAGGAGCCTACTTCCGTTTATATCAGTTGCAATATACCGATTAGATCTGAAAAATAATCCGAATTGAAGTTTTTGAGAGCCCGGTAAGAAGAATACAGCAAAGACGGAACGAACACAACGTGTTCAAGGGCAAGAATATCTTCATCCTATCATTTTTCCTCCCTGCGCCCTCTCTGCGGTTTGCTTTTTTTAAATCCGACCTGTGAGCCGTAATTGGCTCGGTCTGCAATTCGACAAAAAGGTGCCGCATGCTGGTTTGGATTACGACCAAGCTTAAGGAGACGAGATTATGGCGCCTGATCTGGTTTTGCTTAATCGCAGCAGAATTGCTTACGGCCGGTTGCGTGTCGATCCTAAGCTTGATTATCAACGGCCGGATCACTTTTGACTACCTCCTCACCGGATTTGTCACCGTCTCTTTTGTCGCCCCCCTGGTCTTTTCGATTCTATTTCTTCTGCTGAAAGAACTTCGGAAAAGTGAGGAACGGTTTCGGGCTTTTGCCGAATTCACCTGGGATTGGGAGACCTGGCTGCGGCCGGATGGCCGATTTGAATACATCACCCCCTCATGTCGGAGAATTACCGGTTATGATCCGGATGAATTCACCGCCGATCCTGAATTGGTAGACCGGATCGTTTATCCTGACGACCGGCAAGCGGTGATCGAGCATCTCGCATTGCATAATAAGGACACCGGCGACCTACATTTTGATTTCCGGATCATAACCCGGGACGGAGAAGTGCGCTGGATCGAGCATCACTGCCGGCAGATATTTGACACCGACGGGACCTGGTTGGGCCGCCGGATATGCAACCGGGATATTTCCAGGCGGAAACGGGCGGAAGCGGAAAAGGAAAAGGTTGTTCAAGAATTGCAACAAGCCCTGGCTGAGGTGAGGACCCTTCGGGGATTTATCCCCATCTGTGCCCACTGCAAGAAGATTCGGGATGATGAAGGATACTGGAAACGAATCGAACTTTATATTGAAGAACGCACCGAAGCTCAGTTTAGCCATAGCATTTGCGCCGATTGCCTCAGCGAGTTGTACCCGGACTATACGGAAGGGGAACCATGATTCCTCACGCAACACGTAACCAGCGACCCGTAATACCGAACTCACCCATTGGTTTTGAGCCAGTCACGAATCAACTTGATTTGGGATGGATCCATTAAGGTCGGGGCGTGGCCGATGCCGGGCAGTTCCACTACCTCCGTCCCCGGTCGTTGCCGCATTCTCCCGGCCGTATCGGACAACAGCAAATCGGACTTCTCGCCTCTAATGGTCAACACCGGGCAACGGACGGCTTCCCAGATCGGCCAGAGGTCAACATCTTTGATTTGAGCGGAGCGGTAGGACAGGGCAATGCCCGGATCATAGTTGAAGGCATAGGAACCATCTTCCAACCGGCGGAAGGAATGGGTGGTCAGATGGGTCCATTGTTCGTCTGTCTGTGGTCCGAAATTAACATGGATCATACGTAGATAGAGTTCGGCGTCTCTAATGGTGGCGAATCTGGGATCCTTGCCCATGTATTCGGCGATTCGTTTGAGCGCCGCCTTGGGGATAAATGGACCGAGGTCGTTTAGAATCAAGGCCTTGATGGGGCTGCGGGGGAAGGCCGCCAGGCTCATACCTATAATCCCGCCCATGGAAGTGCCTATCCAGATTACTTCTTCCACGTCAATCCGGGCCAGGAGCCTGGTCATGTCCGCGACATAAAGAGGCAGGTCGTATCCTTCCTTGTTTTCCAGCCAGTCACTTTGCCCCCGACCCACCACATCAGGGCAGATGATTCGATAATCCGATTGCAGATCGTGGGCCAGATAATCAAAATCCCGCCCGGTCCGGGCCAGCCCATGAACACAAATAATTACTTTCGGGTTAGAAGGATCACCCCATTCCGTATAGGCCGTCTTATAGAATCCTCTGGCCTCCAGTCCCACTAAACTCCTTTGCCGCATTAATCTCTCCTAGTCGTATTTGCCTGGCTGAGTTCTAATATAATGTGAATGGTTATAATTGTCCTTTTCGGGAAGGTTCAGGACGAGAAATTGGTGCGTTCAAAAGAGCCGATTAACCGGGCCGCTTCATATCTTTCATTAATTCAATGATACTTAGCTTGTCCAATGGCTTGGAGAATAGATATCCCTGGGCCAGTTCGCACTTCAAATCCTTCAACGCGTCGAGTTGCTCTAGACTCTCTACTCCTTCAGCCACTACGCTCAGCCCCAGACTCCGGGCTAATGAGATAATCGTTTTAACAATTTCAATATTATCTTGAACATTGCCGCTGCCGCTGATGAAGGAGCGATCTATCTTCAACACGTCTATCGGGAATCGCTGCAAGTAACTTAATGAGGAATATCCGGTCCCAAAATCGTCTATCACTATTCGGACGCCCAGGTTAACCAACCGGGTGAGTCGCTCTATGGTGGCTTTAGTGTCTTGCATGATGACGGTCTCTGTGATTTCCAATTTGAGACACCTGGGGTCAAGATCAGCTTCTTGGAGCACTTTGGTTACGTAGTCGACAAAATCGGGCAGCAACAATTGCTTGCTGGAGATATTGACATTCATGACCAGGTTGTTCGCCACCTTGAACTCTTTTTGCCACTCCTTGAGTTGCCGGCAGGCTTCGGCAATGGCCCAAGATCCAATCGGGACAATCAGGCCGGTATCCTCGGCCACCGGGATAAATATATTGGGGAAAAGCATGCCCCGCACAGGGTGATTCCAGCGGATCAAGGCTTCCAGCCCGACCAATTGCTGGGTTGGGACAGCCAGAATCGGCTGGTAGTAGAGTTCAAATTGCTTCTGGTCAATGGCCTGCCGTAATTCCGTTTCCAGTTTGACCAGGGCCACTGTCTGTTGGTACATCTTCCGGCTGAAAAATTTGAAATATCCTTTACCCAGCTCCTTGGCCCGATACATGGCAATATCTGCGTCCCGCATGATTTCTTCCGGAGTTTGAAAAGGGTCGGTTTTGATCACGATGCCGATGCTGGCGCTGGTAAAGATCTCTTGATTGTTTATCAGGAAGGGCTCGCTTACTAATTCCTTGGCCCGGTTTACCACGGTGATGATCTGTTCCGGCCGGTCGATCTCCTCCATCAGGACGGCGAATTCATCTCCTCCGAGGCGGGCTACCGTGTCAACAGCCCGGAAGCACTTAGACAACCGGCTGGATACGGCGACCAAGAGTTTGTCTCCGGTAATGTGCCCGTAACTGTCGTTGACTTGTTTGAACCGGTCCAGATCAAAGAGCAAAACAGCAAACCGGTGGTCCTGATTCCTCTTGATCCGTTCTAAGGCCCGGCCCAATCTTTCGGAGAACAGGACACGGTTGGGCAGCCCAGTCAGGGCGTCATGAAAGGCTTGATGAGCCAGCGCCTTTTCAACGGATTTCCGCTCCGAGATGTTCATATAAATATAAAACGCGCCGACTATCTCTGAGCCGATCTTGATGGGGTAACCCAGCACGGAGGTGGGGATGAGCCGGCCGTCTTTGTGTCTTCGATGGGTCTCCCGCTGGATGGATTTACCGCTTAAAGCCGTCTGGTGGATCATCTTGCCTTCGGCCATCAAGTCTTCAGGGATGATTAAGTCTAAGTTATTCATCGATTTAATTTCGGACGGAGAATACCCGAAGAGATGTTCGTAGCCCTTATTGGCATCGATTATTTTGCCATCGACATCCAGGATGACAATAGCCTGGGGTGATCCCTCAAAAAGTTGTTGAAAATAGGCCCGTTGTCGGCTTAAGGCTTCTTCTGTCCGACGCCGCTTGGTCACATCCCGGACGACTCCCCGGAAGCCGACTGCCTGGCCGTTCCGGTCGCTCCGGAGGGATGCTGATAACTCTAATATCCGTCGGGTGTTATCCTTTCTGATAATTTCATAGTCAACTATCTTAGCCGGTTGGCCGGTGCGGTAGATTTTGTTAAAGGCGTGGAAAGCCTTTTGAGCCGTTTCCGGTGTCGTGTAGTCCCGGTTATTCAGCCCCAACATCTCATCTTTGGTATAGCCGAAGATCCGGCAAATCGATTCGTTCCAGAAAGTGACGTTCCCGGCCAGGTCCAGTTCATAGTAACCTTCTTCAATACTTTCTAATATGGTGCGATACTTGTCTTCCCCTTTGCGGAATAATTCCTCGGCTTCCTTCCGCTTGGTCATGTCCATGTAGTAGACAAATTGCTTTTCATCCCTGATAATGACCGGGAAATAGATAACGTCGCGGTCGTGACCGTTCTTGCACCGGATTCTCAGCTCACGAGAAATGACCTGACCTTTCCGGCAATCTTGAGCGTCGCTTTGCCAGAGGGCTAAAGCTTTCATCCGGGACTCCGGGTCCGGGAAAGCCAGATTGAACCAGGCCGCGTCGGTCGGAATGTCTTCTATGGTATACCCGAACAGCTCAATGAACTTCCGGTTTAAGTATAGGAATTGTCCTTTGCAATCAATGGTGGAGATGGGGAAGGGGGCGTGGTCGGTCAGCGAACGAAACTTTAATTCGCTATGCTCCAAAGCCCGCTCAGCGTTTTTTAGCTCCGTAACGTCGTGATGGATGGCCACGCCGGACAAGTGCCGACCGTCTTGATCGCGAAAAACGGCGGATTTGACATGAACGTCCAGAACCCGGCCATCTTTGGTCAGCCGTTTTGTCTGAAACAGAACCTTTTCCCCGGCAAAGGTACGTCTCCAGACTTCTTGCGTTTTTTCAACCTCTTCTGGAGGAACAAAGTCGATCTGGCGGCCGAGCACCTCTTCCTTGGACCAGCCATAGGTGGCGACGAAGGCGTCATTGACGAAGATGGCCAAACCCTGGGGATCATAGGCCAGTACAGGCGATGGGATACCCTCAAGTAACGCGGCAAATTGGGACTCGCTTTCCCGCAATTTTTGTTCGGCCAATCGGCCGGCCGCAATCTGTTGGGCCAAAGCTTCCTTGGTCTGGGCCAACTCTTGCCGGAGCTGGAGAATGTGTTCCTCAACGCTGTTCAAAATAGCCAATCTCCGTTAATTATCATTCTTATCCCGGCGCGGCCCGGCCTCATCCGTCACCTGAGCAATTAGACGCTCCAGGCGTTCCAGGGTCACCTTTCGGGAAAATCTTTTTCCGGCTGTTTGGCGGGCATTCATCCCCAACCTTCGGCTAACACGATTGTCTTGCATAAGCTTACCCAGACTGAGGGCCCAAGCCCGGGTGTCGCCGGATGGGACCAATAGACCATCCACCCCGGAGGAAATCAGCTCTCGCGTGACCCGGAGATCCGATGCCAGGACCGGTGTCCCGGCGGCCATAGATTCCACAATTTTTACCGGGCAGCATCCCTGGACGGTGTTCCGGGCCGTTTCTAAGAGGGGGGCGCAGGTGAATTCCAGCCGGGCAATGATCCCGGCCAGGACCTCGGGCGGGACGGGGGGCTGAAAGAAAACTCTGCCGTCCAATTCCAACCGCCGGGCCAGCTTTTCCAGACGCTTTACGGCTTGGCGACGGTTATTGTGTATAATCAAAAGATTAATACCGGGAAAGTCTCCCTCTATCCTGGCCCAGGCCCGAATCAGGGTGTCCACCCCTTGCCAGGTATGGAGGCTGCCGAAATAGCCGAACCAGCGCCCGTCCAGCCAGGGGCCGACGGGACCATCCGGGGCAGGCGGGGTAAAGAAAACATCATCAGCGGCGTTTGGGATAATGGTCAGACGGTCGCTTTCGACACCTAATCCCATCAAGGCCTCAGCCGTAAGAGACGAAACCGTGATAAAACCGGCGGCGCGGCGGAGGCAGAAGGACTCCAGATCGAGAATCTTAGCCCGCATGGCGGCATTGTTCCGGATAGCCGGGTATGAGTATGGTAATTCCCAACCGGGCAGGGCATTCACCTCAAAAACGGCCGGACACCCGTCCAGGGCCTGGAGCGCCGGGGCGCCACCCCAGGGGTCTCGAAAGATAACCAATTCTGGTTGCTGCGGCAGGTTCCTGAGCATTCGGTAAACAAACCGGCCAAATTCGATCACCCGATGCAGCATGTTGGGATGGTAGGCCTTGTGCCGCCGGATAATGATGTCACCTTCTATCTGGAGGGCAGGCATGTCGCTGTGGCCGCAGCAGAGGAGCAACAAAGGACCATGCTCCTCCGCCAGGGTCTGAGCCAACATGGCCATGTGACTGGTGGCCCCTTTAGCTTTGGGAAAGACTTCAAAGGCGATATAAATGGTGCGTGGGGTGAACGGGGCCACGTACTCTGGGGCCGGAGATTGTCGCTGGTTTTTGGCCATGCCTATTTTGATACTTTCCGGGCCTTGGTTTCGACTCGGGCATTAAATTTTTCGGCATTGATCACGGCGCGGTCATGGGTCGCCTCGGAAATCTTATCCACCCCGTCTTCAGCCGTCAGGGAAAAGGTCAATTGACGCCCCTCAACTTTGTCCAATATCCCCTTAACCGTGACGGTTAACCCCGGCGGCGTGGCGGCCAGATGATTCATCTTGATTCCAATCCCCACGGTCTGTTCCCTGGGCCAATCAAGATGAGGATTAATGGCCCGGATGCAAGCCCATTCAAACAGGCCGACCAGAAATCCGGTGGCCAGAACCTGCGGCATAGCCTGTAGTTCCTCGGCTTCAGGAAATAAATGGGGGACTGTTTTGTTTTCAGGGACCTGGAATTTAAATTCAAATGTCAAACCTGGTGTTAAGGAAACTTTCATCGGGTTCCCCTGGTAAAAGAAAGAAGCGATACCGGTGGTTCGGCCGGGCTAGTTTTGCGGATCGTGCCAAGCCCAGGTAATGCCGTCGGAAGAGGATAAAAGAGCCCTTTGGTCGCCGGCCACAACGATAACCTTGGCGGTAAAATTGATACTCAACAGGGCATAATTCGTGGTTGAGTTCCTCATGGACCAGACGGTGCCATTTTGAGAGGCGAGAATGGTCCCCTCATCCCCCACGACATAGAACGTATTATCCTTAAACGCAACATCAAAGAGGCTCTGGTTGGTGCCGGAATTCTGTTTTGTCCAATTTACCCCGTCTGGGGAGGTCACGATGGTGCCGTTGGTTCCCACCGCCACGAACAGGTTGTTTAAGAACTCCACATCGGTCAAATTATTTGTCGTACCGGACTGTTGGGGGCCCCAGTTGATTCCGTCGGCTGAGAAAACAATCGTCCCTCCGACCCCGACGGCCACATACATCTTGTTGGAATAGGAAATACTATTCAGGTTTTGGCCGGTTCCGGAGCTACGCGGTGTCCAATTAATTCCATCCGGCGAGGTCAAGATGGTTCCTGCGGCGCCCACGGCCACAAAACCGTTGCCGGTCTGGATGGCGCCGAATAGATCCCGGTTGGTCCCGGAATTGACTGCTGTCCAGGTAGTGCCTTGGGGCGAGGTCAGGATAATGCCGCCCGCGCCGACCACCACGATGATTTTGGAGGACGAACTTGAGGCCCACAGAACATTAGATGTGCCCGTTGGCTGCAGGGTCCAGATGTTGCCGTCCGGCGAGGTAACGATATTGCCCCTGGCGCCATAGGCGATAAATAGGTTGTTGATATATTTTACTTGATACAAGTCAGCATAAACATTGTAAGTTTTTGAAGTCCAGGTGTTTCCGTCGGAAGAGAAGAAAATCGTCCCGTCATCGCCTGAGACTACGAAACCGGGGGTGCCGTACGCCACGCTACGGAGAACCGGGGTGGGGAGGGGTGTATCATTAGAGTCGCTACAAGAAGTAATTAATAGGAATGAAGATAGGATACAGATCAAAGATACCACACTCACGCACCGTTTCATGAATCAACCTCCTACCTGTGGTTGCCCAAGGTTATTGTCTGGCCCCGGCCTCAACCGGGGAGATGTATTTTCGACTATTCTCATCAGTCTATTAACCAATTAAAAAACTAACTAATTATGCACATAGCCGCAAATAAGTCAATGAAAAATGCAAAGGTTGCAGGATATCTCCAGGAATCAAATCGCCACGCCGGCAGGCGGGCCCGGAGGGAAGGTCCGACGATGGTCCGTTATCTTGATTGAAAACCGGCGAGAAACCTGGTATAGGCATTTAAGGAATAAGAATACTCCATGCCTAACCGGGAGGTCAAGCCCATGAACAAGATAATTCTGCTCCTTTTGGCCGCGGCCGCCATCACGCTTGTCGCATGTGATCATGCTCAACTTAATCCGGGAACTAAAATGGACCAGATGTATATCCAGAGCGGTATGCCCGCTTCCGCTAATCCCTATGAACCTCATCCGGCCATGTCCGACTACGGGTGGCGGGAATGATCCTTCCCAACCTGATGATGATGGCTAATCTCACGCCGCAAGGTAAGAATATCCGGTCAGTTACCGAGTAACCGGAACATCGGCCGATTTCCCTTGCCCTATGAGTAGTCTTGGGTTATATGGATCAAATATACCTCGAGCGGTCATAACAGACCCTTTTCGAGGCGACCCGGTTGCCGGTTACCGGTCAATGACATTGAGTCAAGGGGTAGGGCAATCGCACCGATTTTATTAATATGGTCCATTCCGATTAAGCCCAACGGCAGCGCCCAACGCTGTTGAATTAAGATTCCAGGTTTTCTTTTTGCATGACCCAGGGTGGCGCTTCGCTGGGCTAGATTGTTTTTCCCTACGGGGAAATGACTTCCGCAATTCGGAATCTGGTTCTCCGTCTTGAAGGTCCATTGTGGGGCTAAATGCACATTAGGTA
>JADFYA010000310.1 GCA_015233285.1 Deltaproteobacteria bacterium
CACTTTAAGAATATACTCCCGTTCCACCGCATCCAGTTCGTGCCAGATCATCCCGCCCGGAACGGCCTGTGGTTCATCCGGCAGGTGTATTCTTAGCTTCCCCGGAGGGGCCAGGATAGCGGATCGTTCAATAACATGCTTCAATTCCCGAACATTCCCCGGCCAGGGGTAATCAAACAGCCGGCTCATTTCCTTTTTGGGAATGCCGTCAAAAGTCTTGCCCAGCTTGCGGCCACTGTTGGCCAGGAAATAGTAGGCCAGAGGCGGGATATCTTCCTTCCGGTCGCGCAAGGGTGGCACGTTTATAGGGAAGGTATTCAGCCGATAGAACAGATCGGCCCGAAACCGGCCGGAGGCCACTTCTTCCTTTAGGTTCCGGTTGGTCGCGGCGACAACTCGGATATCCACGTTAAACGTTTTAGCCCCGCCTATCCGTTCGAACTCGCCCTCCTGCAACACCCGGAGAAATTTAGCCTGGGCATCGGGCGGCAGTTCGCCCACCTCATCTAAAAAAATAGTCCCCTGGTCAGCCAGTTCAAACCGGCCGGGACGAGTCTTTTCGGCACCGGTGAAGGCGCCTTTTTCATGGCCGAAGAGCTCACTGATAATCAGACCTTCCGGCAAAATGGCGCAGTTGACCCGGATGAACGGCCGATTTGACCTGGGGCTGCGCTGATGCAGACTTCTGGCCACCAGTTCTTTGCCCACTCCGGTTTCACCTAAAATCAGCACGGGAATATCCGTCCGGACCACCTTGTCGATCAGACCCAGAGCCTTGAGCATGGGTTTTGATACGGCTACGATCTCCCCGTAATGGTGGGCCTTCAGGTCTTCTTCTTCGTAGTATTCGTTTTCTTCCTTCAGCCTTTTGTTCAGGCGTTCAATCTCTTCAAAGGCCCGGGCGTTTTCCAAGGCGGCGGCCAGTTGAGTGGCAAAGGCCTGGATTAGGGTGACGTCCTCTTGCCGGAAAGATGTCCGGACCAGCAAGTTGTCCTGGTAGACCACGCCTACGATCCGGTCCCGCAGGATTAAAGGGGCGCATAAAGCCACCGTCGGGCTACCGGCCGTGACGCCGGACTGACTCTTCTTGATCCCCCCGGCGCCTGTTTCCGCGACCTGATGAATCCAATTTAAGAAGGGAGCAAAGGCCGGCTGGGCCAGCGATTCCTCAGACAACCCCCGTGAAGCCTGGAGCAGCAACCTCCGGGAACCTCTCTCCTCTCCGCCGTACAGGAACAGACCGCCTCGTTCCGCTCCGGTGATCCGGTTGATGGTCTCGATGGCCCGTTGGATCAGACTGTCTCGGTCTAAGACCGCACCCAGACATCGGCTGATCTCTCCGACCGCTTTGAGCAGGAGTTTTTCAGGAGATTCCGGTCCGATCAAATCACGCAATCTTCTGGGAAAGACGGCCGCTCCGCACTCGTTCAGCACCTCTGTCTGAGGAAGCAGGGCTTCCCTGGCTGCTACCGGTTGGCCAATGTCCAGATATACCCCGGCCAACCCGGCCCGAACCCGAGCCAGGGCCAGGACACTGTCTGTATGGGCCAGGAGTTCCTCCGCCCTGGTCAAGCCTTTAATCGTCTTAGGGCCGGTTAATTTTCCCCGTTGGTACTGGTTCATCACCGTATGGTAGGCCACCAGGCCTTTGACCGCGGGGTGGCGGCCGCCTTTCTGGAGCATCTTTTTCATTTTATCCAGGTAGGGAGACAGGCCCATGGCTTCTAATTCAATCGGCTCCATCCGGGCCAGGACGGAAGTCACTTCAATGCCGCTGGGGTTATAAAAATTTCCGAAACGCATCCCGGGGCTGTATAATTTTTCCAGGTAGGGCGTCATTTCCCGGTACGTCCCCTGGTGAAAATGGATATAGGCCATGCCCCAGTAATAGGCGGCCCGAGGGAAAATGGCGTTTTGAAACCCCATGGCCGTGCTAAGGCGGTCGAGCACTTCCTTGGCCTCATCTAAGCGCCCCGTTTCCAATAAGATAGATCCGAAAACGGCCTGGGCCCAGACGATGATATACTCTCTTTCGGTCTTTTTAGCCGCTTCCATGATGGCGTTGACCATGCCCAGGGCGCGGGGAATCCGTCCGGTCAGGGCATAGCAGTGGGCCAGCAGAATGCACACCCCCAACGAGACCGGGTCATTGGGCAGGTTCTCGGTATTATCCAGGGTAGACTCATAAAGCTCCACAGCGGCCTTAAAATTTCCCTGGATATAGTGTACGGCGCCCTGAAAAAGGCCGGCCATTTTGAGACTCTCGGCATGGTTTAATTCTTGAGCCATGGCTTGGGCTTGACGGCACAATGACTCCAACCATTGCAGACGGCCGGCTCCGATTAAGCCGAAACTGGCAAACAACAAGGCCCTGATGGCCAGAGGGCTGGGATCTCCGGCCTTGGCTCTGGTCTCCACCTCCGAGACGATCAGTTCAGTCCGGGGGGCATCTTTGATCACCGGCCCGTTTTCGGCCAAGAGGACGAACAGCTCCAGAAAAAATTTATTATGCTGATGGGTTCTTTTGAGATTGAGCAGGGCGTTTAAGGATTTGCCAATCATAAGGACGGCTTCGTCCGTCCGGTGTCCTTGAATTAGTTGCCCGACTGCTTCATGCCACAGGGGCACCGCCGACTGAATCTGCCCGGCTCTCTCGTGATGCCACGCCACTTTGGTATTCCGGTTGATTCCAGGCGGCATTTCTTTAGCAAAGTAGTCGGCCAGTTGCCGATGAACTTCGGCGGAAGCCTCCCCAATCCCGGCGCGGGAGTCGGCCGTCTTCCAAAAGTCCCGGCTAAACCGGAAATCGGACGGTCTCTCCCGGCCAAAATCCTCCACCAGTTCCAGCTTTTTCAGGTTTTCCAAACCAGCCAATACCTCAGACGGTTTCAAGGGCAGAAAGGCCAACAACCCGTCGATCCCAAAATATCCCAGCCCACCTTCCAGGGCCGCAGCCAACTGAAGGATACTCTGGTCATTTGCAGAAAGACGGGGTAATGTCAATTTGGTCTCCTGAGTTTGGAAGGCGCTCGCCGGATGATCCAGATCGGCAAACTGCGGCATGACCCTACGGTGAGATGCAACGGATGAATGTCTGCTTGTCTGTTACGGTTTTGGTATATCCGGTGAGGAGACTCTTATCCTTTTGGCCAGATCAACAAGCAGATGCAAGGCCTGGTTAACCGACTCAGAGTCAGGAAATACTTGGGCCAATTCAGGGGAAAGCAAATAGTGTTCGTTCCCTCGGCATAGTCCTTCGCATACTTGCCTTGTTCGCCCTGGCTAAAGTCGTATTCATCCAGCATATCTTGATCAGATTTTCCGACTTCTTTGTTCATAGGTTCTCCTTTCGCGCGGGGTGCCGGGGCGCGCACTTATCACCCGAATAGTATCCCGCCGTTCGGTAATCATCCTAATCTACTGATCAAAAATGATAAATGACTGACATCAGAAACGTGTGCTGGGTCTCATCGGTCGTGGCGTCGGGAACTTGAAGCAAGATACCCTTGGAGTCAAGGCTCCAGCGGAATTGATAAGCCACATCCAAGACCATATCGCCGATCATACATCCGGTGCCCAGGCTGAACCCATAGAAATTGTTGACCCCGCCTTGGGTCGGCTGGGGATCGTAAAACAGACCGGCGCGGGCCGGGATAATAGTCTTATCCAGTATGAACAAATACTCGCCCCCAAGCCGGACCTGGTGTGTGGCCGGGACATCGGCCTGGCTTGCCGGCAAGTCGGCTACCGGGCTGGTTTCATTGCCGTGCGAATCTTTCAAAATATATTGAGACCATTCGGTGCGATAGATATCAGCGGATAAGGTCAGGTGATCCGAATATCGAACCGCCACGCCCAGGCCATAGGAAATGGGGAAACGCAGTTCCATATCTTCCCTGGTATTTGATGGAATTGGCGGAATCGGCGGGTTGGGCGGATGAACGTCTTGATACGTATCCCGAGTCAATTTCATAGTGAAGGGGGTTTTGAGCACCGCACCCAAGGTCACCGTCTTGTTAATATTCCAGAGAGCGCCCACGTGGTAGTTAATCCCAAAAATATCGTGGTATTTTTCATCAAGCAACCCAATCAATTCTTTGCCGGTTGAATCTTTGGAGGTATAAGACAACTTTCGGGACCACTCGTTTTTCCACAATAACTTATCAGTCCAGACATTAATGGTCGCTCCCAGGGAAAACCCTGGGGTGATTTCCATGGAAACGGCGGGCGAGACGGTTCGTAAGTCCCCCCGGGCTTCGTAAGTGAAGGAAGAATCATTTCGATAAGGACGCCCGCCTAGTTGCCCCTGGGTTGTAAAGTTATATTTAATGTCTTTATTGAAATCATAAAGATGTTGCACATTCAGCGAGACGACCATGTTCCGATCCAAAAAATGGAAGGGATAGGCCGCGCTGAAATAGTTTACGTCAAAACTGCTAAAGGTTCCTTCGCCGTTGGCCTCGGGATGGAAGTGGGAGGTATTTTGGTCTTTGGAGGATCCATACGCACCGACGACGGAGAGTTCAGGGGTCTCTAACTGGATCAGACCGCCGGGGTTCCAGGACGCGGCTGTGGCGTCGTCGGCTACGGCGATGAAGGCCCCGCCCATGCCCAGGGCGCGAGCCCCTGACCCGACCGGA
>JADFYA010000311.1 GCA_015233285.1 Deltaproteobacteria bacterium
TTTGGGTAAATGTCAAGGAAGTTTAATGTGTTGTATACGGCATTGGACTAAGAAGGTTTTTGCCGGATAGCCTGGTCTGCCGGCCTTACCCAATTGCCTATGAGACCAAAAGGGTTGACCTTAACCCAAGGTGGATGTAAAATTGTGACTGTGAAATGGATTGACCTGTGATATTGGTCGTTCTGCCGGCGGCGGACAGACTTCAGGCCGCTAATCCCCCCAAACTCTGGATGTTTGAACCCACAAAACGAATCCAATGTACACTAATCTCATCTATTATTTGCTGGTCCTGCTCATCTTTAATGCCTACCAACCGCCGCGGGTGGTCAAAGGGGACGCCTGGACAGCCGTCTCCTGGCTACTGCTGGGTGTGCTTGTCTTGGCTATGGCCGGCCGGGCCTATTTTCGGAAATTGGAGAATGATATTCGGCTGGGTACCGGTTTAGGAGATTTGCATCGGCGGTATCACCGGATTGTCGGCCAACTGGCCGTCATGGCCATCATTATTTTTACCCTGGATGTGTATCTGGTTCATACCCCCCACTATTTGACCCGAATGGCGTTGTTCCGGCAGGTTGAGGTTCTCCCCGGTCTGGTCGCTTTAGCCGTATTTACTTTTTACCTGGCTATAATTTGGTCTTCGGCTTATCCTTCGTACCGGGTGCTTTACCATTCCAAACAGACCAGAGGTCGCTTTGTTTGGTCCAATATCACGTTTATCCTGCCGATGATCTTCCCCTGGTTCCTTATTTCCCTGATCTTTGACCTGGTTAAGCTGTTGGTCCCGGCCCAGGCGAGGATGGCCATAGCCAACCCACTTGGCCAATTGGGATTTTTTTTTGTATTTCTAGTATGTTTGGCCGTGTTCCTGCCTTATCTGATTAAAACCTGGTGGGGTTGCCAACCCTTGCCGGCCGGTCCGGTCAGGACGGCGATTGAGGCCTTCTGTGCTAAAATCGGGTTCACGTATGCCGACTTACTCCGCTGGCCCATTTTTGAGGGAAACATCATTACGGCCGGAGTAATGGGACTGATTAAACGCTTTCGTTATGTTTTAATCACCGATTCTTTGATCAGCAGTTTGGATGTCGAAGAGATCAAGGCGGTGGTCGCCCATGAAGCGGGGCATATTAAAAAACATCATCTTCTTTTTTACCTGTTTTTTTTCATGGGCTATATGATATTGGTCTATGCCGTCTTAGACCTGATAGCCCATTGTTTGCTCAGTCTCGATTTCATTTTTGATTTATTTAACTCAGTTGATGAGCAATTTCAACGAACTGTATTTTCATTAGTCTATACCTTGCCCATGGTCGCCTTGTTGGTTCTGTATTTTCGATATCTTTTTGGTTTTTTTATGCGAAATTTTGAACGCCAGGCCGACTTATACGCCTTGGAGATTTTGCCTCAGCCGATTAGGGTGGCTACGGCCTTGGAAAAGATCGCCTTTTATAGCGGCAACATCCGCGACCTGCCGAGCTGGCACCATTTCAGCGTCCGGGAGCGGGTCGAATACATTTTAAAGTGCCTGAACAATCCCGATTGGATTACCCGGCATAACCAAAAAGTCCGGCTGGCTACCCGGCTCTACACCGGAGGAGTGCTGTTGGTTTTGATCTTGGGATACATCCTGAATTTCACCAATGTCGGCACTTCCCTAAAATCTCAAACAATGGTTAAGGCGGCCCAACGAGCCGTGTCTTTAAACCCGGCAGACGCGGACTTACGCCTGGCCGTGGCCGGACTTTACCTGGAGAGGGGTATGATCGGGCCGGCGGTTAAGGAGTATCACCAGATCATGGAACTGAGCCCAGGCAACGCCGAGGCCATGAATAACCTGGCCTGGATTTACGCCACGACCAAAGAAAGAGAATACTACCGGCCGAAACTGGCGTTAGAACTGGCTCGGCGGGCGGTTAAATTGAAACCGGCAGCATATATTTATGATACTCTGGCTGAGGCCCTGTTGGCCACCGGACAGTTTCAGGAGGCCCTGGACGCGGCCCGTCAGGCCGTGCATCTTGGCGGCGACGACCGGTCCTTTTATGTCACGCGGCTGCAACGTTTTGAGGCCGCAGCGCTGGAAAGGCGTTATCCCGGTCCCCCGGACTAAACCGGACGGCTGGAATTTACGGCCCCATGTCATAAACAATATGGCCCAGATCAAGATTAAAGAAAGGTTCAAGATGCCTGTAAAGATTCTCTCCCGGGAAGAATTTATCAGCCAAGGCGGGTTGCAGAGCCGACCCTGGCACCACAATTACCTGGCCATGTATAATAGCCTGATCGACGGTATCGTGACCGACCCGGCTTTGATGGTGATACCTTTGGATGATCACATGGTTCACCGCAGCGACGGGGTGTTCGAGGCCTTCAAATGCGTCAACGGGAATATTTACAATCTGGAGCGGCATCTGGAGCGGCTGGACAAATCGGCTGCCGCCATATTCTTAAATCTGCCCGTATCACGGGATACCCTTAGGAATTTGGTAGTCGAGACAACTCGGGCCGGAGGAAAAAAGGAAGCCGTGATCAGAATCTTCATTTCCCGCGGGCCGGGAGGATTCTCCGTTGATCCCACTGAACCTCCCGCCGCCCAGGTGTATATTGTCGTGACGACCCTGGTCACCCCCGACAATACCGATTTTGAACAAGGGATACCGGCGATCACCGTCCAGGTGCCGCTTAAGCCGTCTTTTTTTGCCAATATTAAGGCCACCAATTATTTACCCAACATGTTGGTCAAGTTGGCCGCCAAAAAGGCCGGGGTCACCTTCGCCATTGCCCTAGACGAGAATAACTGCCTGACTGAAGGGGCGACCGAAAGCGTGGCCGTAGTCGACCGGCAGGGCCGCCTGATCACCCCGGCGTTGGATAAGATCATCGAAGGGACCACCGCCTGCCGGGTGATGGAACTGGCTGACGACCTGGCCCGGCAAGGAAAAATGCCCAGTCCCCAGTTTGGTTCTATTCCTTTGGCCGAGACCTATCAGGCCAATGAGGTCATGTTTCTGGGGACTTCCATCGATGTTCTCCCTGTGGTTACCCTAGACGGGAAAAAGATTGGGACGGGACAACCCGGTCCTGTTTATCGGCTGCTGCGGGAAGCTTTCTTGAAAGATATTTACGAAAACAAAAATTTTTTGACCCCGGTTTTTTAACACGCAACGCACAACGGAAAACTCCCATCGCAGGAGAATATTCATGCTCAAATCCGGGACGAGAGGTTCCGATACAAAATCTGCGGATACATTTCTGCCTCCTAATGAATAACACTCGTTGAACTCAGGTCAATTAACATCGAAGGAACAATTTGAAGTCGATCCAAAACCCATGAGCCGGACCATAACGAGAATAATAATTTACGCGGGGCTGGCCGGCCTGATCTTGGCCGTATCTGCGACCTACCTGGCTGATCAGGTCATCAACCGTCCTGAAAACCTGGCGCGCCTAAACCAAACCTTGGAATCCTACCTGGGTCACCAGGTGTCATTCAGCCGTTTAGAGACCTCGCTTTGGGGCGGGGTTTTGCTAAAGGCGCATAAGGTCAGCCTCTCCGACCCCGCAACCGGATTCAATTGCATTGCCAAGTCGGTGGCCATCGGTCTGGATATCCTGGCGCTGCTTAATTTTGAGACGAAACCCGAATCTCTGGTGTTGGATTCTCCCACCATCCAGGTGACCACAAACTCAGGCCCGGGTCAAAAAGAGACGGAGTCCGGGGCCATCCCCTTCCCCGGTCCATGCCTGGATGGGCTCCATCGGGTTATCATCAAACACGGCCGCGTCAATTGGCGGATCCAGGGTCCCGCTTCAGCGGCTGGTGACTTATCGTTTTCCGATGTCTACCTGGATGCCGGCTTGACTAATCAGGACAAGTGTTCCTTTCACCTGTCCTGCCTGGCCGGAGCTTCTCCCGCTTCGGGGCAATTACGTTTGTCGGGCAAATTGGTCAGGCTGCCTGGCCCGTCGCCGAATAAGGATCATTGGACGGCCCAACTCTCCATTGACCTGGCCGGATGGGACGTGACGCCCTTTAAGCCTATTTTTCCCAATATCGATCACCTCTTCGAGCAAGTCGGTCCGGTCTCCGCGTCGTTAAAGTACACCGTGACCAAGGAATTTCAACACCACCTCCAGGGTGTGATCAAGTCCGGGCAGACCACCCTCAACCTAAACGGCTACCGGCCCACCTTGAGCAAACTGGTGGTCAAAGGTGAGGCTACCCTGGCCAACGGGGCAGTCAAAGTAACCGGTTTGAAGCTGGCCTCCAGTGAGTTGAATCTCTCGGGAGATCTGCTGGTCGGCGCGGTGACCGATCCACGGGCCCGCGTCATCGGCCACTTTCGACTTGACCCCATGCCCTACAATGACGCCTTGCGCCTTACCCCCACCGGGTTGTTCAAGGAATGGATTTCCCGGGATATCCTGTTTCGGTTGAACCACGGCCGGGTCTCCATTAATCAGGCTGACTTTGATGTACCCCGGAAATCAGCCGGTGACGGGCAAGCCTGGGGCCGGGGGCTACGGATAAATGTGCTTTTTGATGGTCTGGAAGCGCATCCTGGGGAAGGAATCCCTCCTTTCACCCGCCTATCC